>JAENVU010000127.1 GCA_016650415.1 Acidimicrobiia bacterium | reverse complement strand
GCGTCGAGATAGGGCAACTTGCGGATCATGTAGGAATGCTGCTCCTTGGGATCCAGATAGAGGTTGTAGAGGCGCGAGTACGTGTACTTCTGGGTGACGCCGGAGAAGCCACCGGAGTTCTGGATGTCGCGGTCGTCGTCGCTCGTGGATGCCAGCATCATCTTGTACTCACCGCACCGTACGGCCGAGAACGTGGTCCCGAGCCAGTAGTAGAGGTACTTCCGGTTCGACGGTGCGTCGTCGCCGAGCAGGAACGACGTCTGATCCACTGCGTCGATGTAGCGGTCGTCCGGCAGCGCATCCGCCGCGCCGGCGAGGTGGAGCAGTGTCGGGAAGAAGTCCATCAGCGAGAAGATCCCGTCGGTGGCCTGGCCCGGCTCGACCATGCCGCGCCAGTACAGGACACCGGGAACGCGTTGGCCGCCTTCCCAGGTGCTGCCCTTGGCGGATCGGAACGGCGAGTAGGCGCTGTCGGGCCAGGTCTCCATCTCGGGTCCGTTGTCGGAGGTGACGAAGATCATCGTGTCGTCGAGCTGGCCCGAATCCTCGAGGGTCTGGACCAGGCGACCCACGATGTCGTCCAGCTCCACGATCGTGTCTTTGTACGGGTGCTTCGACGGGGACTTCCCGAGGAAGTCCGGGTGCGGGTAGTTGTCGAAGTGCGTGCCCCGAGTGCAGTGGTAGAGGAACCACGGGCGCTCGTCGCCGGCCATCCGCTCGATGAACCGCTGCGAGTACTGACACCACTTGTCGTCGAGGAGTGCGAGGACCGGAATCGTGACCTCCTCGACTTCTTCGATCTCGCCACCCTTCTCGGCGTGGACGAAGCACTTGTTGAACGGCGCATTCTCCAGCCACTTCGTGCGCTCGTCGCTGTAGACGACCTCCGGGAAGAAGTACGGGTCGCGCCATTCCGTGTACATGTCGGACACCGAGAGGAACCCGTAGAAATCGTCGAATCCGACATTCTGGGGTTGGGACTCGGTGTTCTCTCCCATGTGCCACTTGCCCACGGCCTGGGTCGCGTACCCCGCGTCACTCAACAGCTTCGCGATCGTCACCTCACCCTGGAGCCCGCCCTTCTCGCCGTACATCGGCGGGCGCATCAGGCCGTGGCGCATCGGGAGGCGACCCGTCATCAACGACGCCCGGGACGGTGTGCACGATGGCTCCGAGTAGCAGCTGGTCAGGAGCTTGCCGTCGCGAGCCAGGCGGTCGATGTTCGGCGTCGGGGCGCCCACCGCGACTCCCCCGCCGTAGCAACCGAAGTCGCCCCAGCCGACATCGTCGAACAGGACCATGAGAATGTTGGGCCGCTTCGTGCGCGCCGCGAGTTTTGCCTCGACCTCGGCCTCGGAATCCGCGAAGTGGAAATGCGGTTCGAGGTGATCGGCGTCCTGGACCGTCGTCGCGGTGATCGGATCATGTGCCATGCGCCGAATCGTCGCACACGAGCCCCGTCAGGTGCCGAGCAGCGCCGCGATCGGCGTCAGGCTCGGCCGAGCCAGCCCCGCCACACGTCGGGTTGGTCGGTGGCGAAGCCCAGCAGGTCTGCGACGCCCGTTGCGAGCGGGCGGTACCAGCTGGGACCGAGGGCCGGGCTTCGACGGAGGCCGGCAATCGCATTCGTGATCGCGGTCCTGGCAACGCGTCGTTCGAGGGTGGGATCTTCGCCCGGGGGAAAGATCTCCCGGTAGCCGGCCAGGGTGTCTGCGATCGCCGCGGCCGGAAGACAGGCGAGATCGAGCGCTGGGTCTCCGATGGTCGCGTCACCCCAGTCGATGAGTACCACCTGCCCACCGTTGTCGAGCATCACGTTGTCGGGCTTGACGTCGTTGTGCAGAAAGCAGCTGGGGATTCGGCCACCGGGCGACGGTTCGATGGAGGCGAGCACCGACGCGAACCATTGCGCGACGTCCGCACTCAACATGCCCGCGTTCACACTCTCGGCGAGGAGCTCGTCGACGTCGCGGGATTCGGGCGGCCGCAACCATGGATGCGGCTCGGGTTTCGGCGCGCGGTGAAGCGTGGCGAGTTGCAGTCCGAGTTGGCGGTACAGATCGGGATTCGCAGGGTCGTCGGGAGGACGCCGGGCGAGATCCACGCCGTGCACGCGCTCCACGATCGTGTACGGAACTTCGACGAGGTCGGCCGTGTCGTCGAACCCGATCAGGTCCGGCGTGCGCACGCCCGCGGCCCGGGCTATGGGGATCGCCACGACTTCGGCGTGCAGATCGCCGAGACAGAGCGCCTCCGCCTTCGGAACTCGCAGGACGTAGTCGTCACCGAGCGACCACAGCGCGTGGACCACTCCATTGCTCGGCATCGGCGCGATCTCGCCACGAACTGCCAGGTCATGCCGGTCGACAATCGCGTGGAGTTGGTCGTCGGTCAACGTGAGGAACGGTTCGGTCTCGTACGCCGCGAGCGGTCGGGGCGGCAAGATGTTCACGCCCGTCATCCTGACCGATCTGGTCGCCCTGACCGCAGGGATTGTCGGCTGACACGCGCCCCGGGCCAGTCACGCGCCAAACGCTGCGACGATGTGGCGAACCCCGTCAGGTGCCGAGCAGCGATCCTTGGGGTTGTTCGCGGCCGAGGAGCCAGCGCTTCCACGGGAGCCCGCCACCGAAACCGGTCAGGGAGCCGTCGGCACCGATCACGCGATGACACGGGATGATGATCGCGATCGGGTTCTGCCCGTTCGCCGCACCGACCGCTCGCGCCGCACCCGGACGGTCGACACGCTTCGCCAGTTCCCCGTAGGAGATCGTCTCCCCGTACGGGATCCGGCGGAGCTGGTTCCACACCGCGAGTTGGAACGGAGTGCCCTCGGGTGCGAGATCGAGGTCGAAGTCGGTGCGCTCCCCCGCGAAATATTCGTCGAGTTGTCGCGTCACCACACCCAGCGCGTCTGCATCTTCCTCCCAGTCCGGCTCGATCGGCGGTGCACCGTCGACGAAGTGCAGCCGGATGACGCGACCGTCGTCATCGACGGCGAGCAACAGCGGACCTTCGGGACCGTCGTAGATCGTGTACTTCTTCATCGGGGTGCTCCTTCGCTTCTCCAGAGGTGGACGTTGGCGTAGGCGCGCCACGGGCGCCAGGCCTCGGCCCGGGCGATGACCGCCTTCGAGTTCGCGTCGAGGCCCTTCGCCTCGAGCGCGCGGCGGATGCCCAGGTCGGTCGGCAGGAACGCGTCCGGATCTCCCACCGCGCGCATGAGCACGTACTCGGCGGTCCAGGGCCCGATACCGGGGAGACCGACGAGTTGGGCCCGCAGTGCGTCCCGGTCCGCACCCGGGTCGATCGCGATCTCGCCGTCGGCCATCGCGCGCGCGACGCCGCGAAGCGCGTGCGCCCGAGCGCGGGGCATCGCGAACTCGTCGGGGCCGAGCGCGGCGACCGTCGCCGCGTCGGGAAAGAGATGGGTGATGTCGCCGCTCGGCGCGTCCAGGGGCTTGCCCGCGCGTTGGACGAGTCGCCCCGCGAGGGTACGGGCGCCGACGACCGAGACCTGCTGACCCATCACGGCGCGCACGATCAGCTCGAAGCCGTCCGGATGACCGGGGACGCGCAGACCCGGACACGTGCGCACGAGCGGTCGGAGGATCGGGTCTCGCGCCAGGGCTGCGTTCACGCTCTCGGGATCCGCATCGAGATCGAGGAGTCTGCGGGCGCGAGCGACGGCGGCGGTGAGGTCACGCTGGTCGTCGAGGCGGAACTGCGCGACGACGTGATCCGCGGCCGGCGTCAGGGCCATGACCGCCGGGCCGTGCGGGAGGGCCAGCGAACGCCGGTAGG
>JAENVU010000126.1 GCA_016650415.1 Acidimicrobiia bacterium | reverse complement strand
CGGTTCAACGCCACGATTCGGCCGAAGGACGATCCCCGCTTCTACGAGATGTCCGCGCTGTGGCACTCCACCAATCTCGGCAAGCGGGGCATCACGCTCGACCTGGGCAGTCCCGACGGTCTGGCGCTCGCGAAACGCTTGGTCGAGACCGCCGATGTCGTCACCGAGAACTTCACGCCACCGGTGATGGAAGGATTCGGGCTCGCGTACGCCGACGTGCGCGCGATCAACCCGTCGGTGGTGATGCTGCGCCTACCGGCGTTCGGACTCGACGGTCCGTGGCGTGATCGCGGTGGATTCGCACAGACGATGGAACAGATCACGGGGATGGCCTGGCTCACCGGGTACGAAGGTGGGCCGCCGATCATTCCGGGTGGAGTCGTGGACCCGATGGTGGGCACGCACACCGCGCTCGCGCTCGTTGCCGCATTGGATCATCGAGATCGGACCGGCGAGGGCCAGCTCGTCGAGATGGCGATGATGGAAGTCGCGGCGGCGGTGACCGCCGAGCAGGTGATCGAGTACTCCGCGCGTGGTGTCGTGGGTGATCGACGGGGTGCGCACGGTGTGTACCGATGCGAAGGTGGCGAGGAGTGGGTGGCGGTGGACGAGGTGTCCGACCCGCTGGCTCCTGATGAACGGGCCGCGTGGTGCGCGACGCGTTCGGCTGACGTGGCGGCCGCGGAGTTGATGGCGCTCGGCGTTCCCGCGGCCGGGGTGGTGCCGGCGTATGCCGTGCTCGACGATCCGCAGTTGCAGGCGCGCGGTTTCTTCCAGACGCTCGATCATCCCGACGTCGGGACCCAGGATTATCCGGCGTGGCCCATGCGCATGTCGGCGGGGCCATCGGTTGCCTGGCGCGGACCGTGTCCGACGTTGGGCCAACACACCGACGAGGTACTGCGTGAGATCGGTGTGACCATCCCAGAGCTGGACCGACTGCGAACCGAGCGCGTCATCGGTACCGCGCCTCTCGATGCCGGTCGCTGATCAGGGCGCCGTCGATGGCGATGTCGTGGTCGGGATCGCTGCCTGCGTCGTCGCGGTGCCTGCCGGAGCCGACGTCGTCGAGCTGTCATCTCCCGACGGGACCGACGGCACGGTCGTCGTGACCGTCGCCGGTGGTGGGGCGCAGGCCGTGGGATCGGGTTCGGGAACGCCGTCGGGGTGTTCGGGGGTCGGGCCGGTGCCGATGCAGCCGAACTTCGACAACGTCATGTGCCGGGTCATCGTGGTGCCGTCGGAGAACGTCGCGGTCGAGGACGACTCCACGATGTACCCCGCCGTGTCGACCGCGATGTGGGCGGTCGCCTCCTTGAACCCGGCGCGGTCGAGCGCGTCGAGGGACTGCTCGATCACCTTCCGCTGCTCGTCGGTGAGACCGGGCAGGTCGCGCATGGCGTTCACGTCGGAGACGACGTCGTAGTAGGTGACCGGTGCGCCGTTGACGGTGCCGGTGCCGGCCGAGGTCACGTCCGTGACCGCGTTGGCGCTGAGTGACAGATACCCGGTCGGGCTCGCGAGCCCGAGCATGGTCAGCGCGCCGGGTCCCTCGCCGAACGTCGACATGACCGCGGGTGCGAAACCGGAGATGGGCTGGCCGTCCTGGACCTTGCCGTAGTTGGCACCGCCCTGTTCGGCGATGAGGTTCCCGTCGGTGCGGACGCTCACCTCGCCGAGCCCGGTCACCGTCGACGTCGTCTCGAGTGAATACGGGTTCAGGTACACCTTCCCGTGACCGGTGACGGTGACCTGGCCGGGACCTTCGAGCACCATGCACCGGGTCGTCGGTGTGGCGGCACCGCCGTCAGTGGTCGCCGTCGATCCCTCGAATGCTCCCGGCGGAGGTCCGCCGTGGTCGATGCCGCACACCGTGGTCGGCGGGGTCGACGGCGGGTCGATCGTGAACTCGTAGTTGACCTCGTAGCCGCCGGTGCCGGTCGAGGCGCCGAGCGCGGCAAAAAGTGCCTTGGCCGCGGGGGTGGTGAGCACCTTGCGGGTCGCCGTCTTCTGGTCGCCGCCGGTGAGCGACGCGATGCCCCAGACGCCACCGACCAATGCGAGCACGACGGCCGCGACCAGCGCGAACCGGGCCGG
>JAENVU010000125.1 GCA_016650415.1 Acidimicrobiia bacterium | reverse complement strand
TCGAACATCACGTCGTCGTCGTCGACGACCCGTCCGCCCCCGAGGGTCCGACGACGGCCCCGACCGCCGCACCGCGGTCCACCGGTCCCACCGAGCCGGACCGTGCGCCCGTCGCGACGGAGTCGTCGAGCCCGTCGGCCCCCGCGCCCGTCGCGCCGGCCCCGCACCACGAGTCCGACGACCACGAGGTCCACCCCGAGCCGGGCGACGACTGAGATGAAGCAGCGCTCCCGTCGTCGACACCCCGCGACCGCAAGCCGCATTCTTGCGGCGGGCGTTGCCGTCGGCACCGCCGGTGCCGGAGTGGCCTTCATGGCCGTGAACGATCCGGCGGTCGCCGTCCGTACGGTGGCCGCTCCGCCCGTCGCTCCACCCCGGGCCAAGGTCATCGTCATCGAAGTCCAACACCGGCCGGCCCCCGCTCCGGCCGACTCACCGGTTGCGGGACCTTCGGCGGCGGGAGCTCGGTCGGTGTCGACGGGTCGGGTCGCGCCGGCGAACACCGCGAGCCCGGCGCCGGCTCCAACTCCCAGCGTCGCGGCGGCGCCGGCGCCCGCTCCGGCGCCCGCTCCCCAACCACCGGCGGCGGTCACGACGACGGGGCCTTCCTGATGCACAGCACTCGGTTTCCCTCGATGGGCACCACCGCGCACGTGGTGGTCCTCGGGGGCGCCGAGCCACTCCTCGATCTCGCTCGCGCCCGACTCGACGAACTCGAACGGCGATGGAGCCGCTTCCAACCGGGTTCGGAGATCTGCCGCCTCAACGCGGCGCAGGGCCGGCCCGTCCGCGTGAGCGCCGACACGGTGCTGGCGGTTCGGACCGCGATCGCGGCGTGGAAGCTGCTCAACGGGGCGTTCGACCCGACGGTGCTCGACGCCTTGGAGCAGGCCGGCTACGACCGGACCTTCGCCGAGATCCCGGCCCGAGCCCCTGCCCCCGCCGCCGAGGCCCGCGCGATCCCGATCGTGCCCGGCTGCGCGGGTATCGAGATCGACCCCCTGGTCCGAGCCATCACCCTGCCGGCCCATGTCCGCCTCGACCTCGGCGGCATCGGGAAGGGCCTCGCCGCCGACCTCGTCGCGGAGTCGCTCATCGGTGCCGGTGCCGCCGGGGCCCTGGTCAACGTCGGCGGCGATCTGCGCGTCGCCGGCGCGTCACCCCATCCGTTCGGGTGGACCGTCGATCTCGATCATGCCCCCGGTGGCCGCGTCGCCCTCACCGAGGGGGGACTCGCCACGAGCGCGACCACGAAACGGCGCTGGCAGATCGGGAACAGCGTCCGCCATCACGTCATCGACCCCACCACCGGTACCCCGGCCCAGACGGGGGTGGCGTCGGCCACCGTGATCGCGCGCCGCGCAGTTGATGCCGAGACGCTCGCCACCGCGGCCCTCACCGCCGGGATGGACGATGGCATCGCACTCCTCGAAGCCCACGACGCCTCGGGGTTGCTCATCGACGACCAGCAGGAACGCCGCGCGACCCAGGACCTCGGGGACCTCGTCGGGTCGCGGCGATGAATCCCAAGCTGTGGTGGTACCTCGCCCGCGCCACCGGGCTGGTGGCCTGGGGTGCGGCCGGCGTCGCGATCGTCGTGGGCCTGACGCTGAGCGGACGGCTGAGTCGCCGACCCACGCCAGCCTGGCAACTCGATCTCCATCGGTTCCTGGGCGGGATCAGCGTGCTGTTCCTGGCGGTGCACCTCATCGCCTTGAGCCTGGACCCGACCATCGCCTTCGGTCCTGCGGCCCTCGCGATCCCGATGGCGTCGCCCTGGCGGCCCGGCGCCGTGGCCTGGGGCATCGTCGCGGCCGACGCGCTCATTGCCGTCGAGGTGTCGTCCCTGTTCATGACTCGCATCCCCAAGCGGGTATGGCGGGCCATCCACTTCGCGAGCTACGGAGTCTGGATCACCGGGACCGTCCACGCACTCCAGGCCGGGAGCGACAGCGCGATCGTGCGGATCGTCGCGCTCGGTGGGTCGATCGTGATCGTCAACCTGACGGTGGTCCGGATCGTGGGGCGCCGAATCCCTCGAGCACGGTCACGAGTTCCGGCGGGAGCGGCGATTCGAACACCAGTGCCTCACCCGTCCGTGGGTGAGTGAACGCGAGCCTCGCCGCGTGGAGGAACGGCCGGGAGAGGCGTACATCGGTGTTGCCGTACACCGAATCACCCAACACCGGGTGATCGATCGCCGCCAGGTGCACACGGATCTGGTGGGTGCGGCCGGTCTCGAGTTCGACGACCAACCGCGCGACATCGTCGAACACGTCGACCACCTCGTAATGCGTGCGAGCATCGCGTCCACCCGCGCGCACGGCCATCCGCGTCGGCCAGCGCGCCGACCGCCCGATCGGCGCGTCGACCGTTCCGCGCGTCGAGGACGGGATCCCGTGCACGACCGCGGTGTACCGCCGTTCGACATCGTGGGCGGAGAGATCCCGAACCAACGCCTCGTACGCGGCCGGTGTCCGTGCGACCACGAGCAGGCCGCTGGTGTCCCGATCCAGCCGGTGCACGATGCCCGGCCGGGCCGGATCACCGACGCCACTCAGATCGAACCGTGCCAGCAGGCCACCGACCAGCGTGCCGGTCGCGTGTCCCGCTCCGGGGTGCACCACGAGACCCGCGGTCTTGTCGATGACGATGACATCGTCATCGGAGTACACGACATCGACCGCGACATCGGGTTCGGGACCCGGCGGTGGCGGCGGCGTCGGCACTCCACGCCACTCCAGCTGGGTCCCGGCCTCGAGCCGCGCGCTGCGCGCGACGACTGATCCGTCGACGAGCACATCGCCGCGCTCCACCATCTCCCGCACGGCACTGCGCGACCAGCCGGTGAGGAGCGCGACCGCGCGATCGACGCGCTCACCCGCCAGGGTCTCCGGCACGATCAGCGGACTCTGATCGTCGACGCTGCTCATGGCGCCACGTCGGACGTTGCCGGTTTGGCACGGAAACTCAACAAGATCAGCAGGATGGCTCCACAGGTAATGGCCGAGTCGGCAACGTTGAACGACGGGAACGAGCCGACGCGGACGAAGTCGACGACGTGGCCCCGGAGAACCCCCGGAGACCGAAAGAACCGATCGCCCAGGTTTCCGATCGCGCCCCCCAGGACCAACGACAGGGCGAGGATCGTGCCCCGGTCCGTCGAGGACCGGATGGTCCGGACCAGCCAGATGCTGAGTCCGATCGCCAGGATCGCGAGCACCACCGTGGCATTGGTGAACGAACTGAACGCGCCACCGGAGTTCCGCGCGACGCGAAACTCGATCGAGTCGCCCACGATGGAGATCGGCGAATCCGAATGGGTTGCGACAATCCAGGACTTGGTGAGCTGATCGAGCACCACCACGGCACCGACAATGACAGGCGGCACCCACCGCGGTGTCGATTTAACGACGGCGCTCGACACGTTGTTTGCAGTCGACGCACGTGTCGGCCCACGGGATGGCCTCCAGGCGCGCCACGGGGATCCGCCGACCCGCCGGCGTGCAGAGACCGTAGGTCCCGTTCGCCATCCGTTCGAGTGCTCGGTCGATGTCTTCCACGGCCAGCCGGGCAGTGGCCGACAGCATCAGGTCCCGCTCGCGTTCGACGCTGATCGTGTCGCCCTCGCCGGATTCCTCGTCGAACTGGGTGTCTCCCTGCTCGCGCTCGTTGACGAGCGCCTCCGCGTCGGCCTGGAGTTCGTCGGCCTGGCGCAGGTGACGGGCCCGTTCTTCGACCAGCATCTCGTGCAACTTCTCGATCGTCTTCGGGGTGACATTCGGCGTCTGCTTCGGGACGAAGATCCCCGACAACGGACACGTCTGACCCGGAGGCGCCTTCTTCACCGGCGGCGCGGCCTTCTTTGCCGCCACCTTGGCCGGGGCGGCCTTCTTGGCGGGTGCCTTCTTCGCCGGGGCCTTCTTGGCGGGCGCCTTCGCAGCCGCCTTCTTCGCCGGCACCTTCTTCGCCGGGGCCTTCTTGGCGGGTGCCTTCTTCGCCGATGCCTTCTTGGCGGGCGCCTTCGCAGCCGCCTTCTTCGCCGGTGCCTTCTTCGCGGGCGCCCGCGTGGCCGCCGACTTCTTCGGCGCGGCCTTCTTCGCCGGTGCCTTCTTGGACGCGGTCTTCTTCACTGCCGTCGGCTTCGCAGCGGCTTTCTTCGCGACGGTCTTCTTCGCCGCGGACGACTTCGACGCGCTGGGGGCCTTCCGGCCGGTGGCCTGAGCCATCGGAAATCCTCTGGGTGGGAACGGGAAGCGGCGGATGATAGTGCAGGACGCATTGACACCAAGGGTGGTGGGGGTCGGCGAATAGGGTACGGCCGTGCCATTCGACCCCGTCGACCCCCGATTGGACCTCGTCGCGCTCGAAGATCGCATCCTCGCCGGCTGGCGAGCCGGCGATGTCTTCGCCGAATCACTCCGCCAGCGAGCCGACGCACCCGAGTGGGTGTTCTACGAAGGTCCCCCCACGGCGAACGGCCGTCCCGGCATCCACCACGTGTGGGCCCGCCTCTTCAAGGACATCTACCCGCGGTTCCACACGATGCGGGGCAAATACGTCGCCCGCAAGGCCGGATGGGACTGTCACGGCCTCCCCGTCGAGGTCGAGGTCGAGAAGGAACTCGGCTTCTCCGGCAAGCCTCAGATCGAGGAGTACGGCATCGAGGCGTTCAACCGGCGTTGCCGGGAGACGGTCCAGCGATACGTCGAGGACTGGTCGGCGATGACGAGTCGGATCGGCATGTGGCTCGACCTCTCCGATGCCTACACCACGATGAGCAACCCGTTCATCGAGAGCGTCTGGTGGGTGTTCCACGAGATGTGGACGAAGGGGCTCATCTACGAAGGGGCCAAGGTCGTTCCGTACTGCGGCCGTTGTGGCACCGCGCTCTCGAGCCACGAACTCGGCCAGCCGGGCGCCTACCGCGACATCACCGAGGATTCGGTGTACGTCCGCTTCCCCGTCGTCGATGCCGATTTCGATCTCCTGGTCTGGACGACGACTCCCTGGACCCTCGTCAGCAACGTCGGTGCTGCGGTCGGACCGGACCTCGCGTACGCCCGGGTCGAGGTGCCGGGCGGGCGCGACCTCGTCCTGGCCGCCGACCGCGTGGAGGCCGTCCTCGGCGCCGATGCCCGCATCGTCGGGTCGCTCGGCGCCGCCGACCTCGTCGGACTTCGTTACGAGCGGCCCTTCGACTGGCTCCCGACCACCGGTGACGGCTGGCGGGTCGTGGCCGCCGATTTCGTCACCGTGGACGACGGTTCCGGCATCGTGCACCTCGCGCCGGCGTTCGGCGAGATCGACCGCGAGGTCGGCGCGGCCGAGGGGCTCCCGATGCTCAACCCGGTGAATGCCCAGGCCCAGTTCGACGACTCGGTCCCCACGCTCACCGGCCGGTTCGTCAAGGACGCCGACGCCGACCTCATCGAGGCGCTCCGGGCAAGTGACCGGTTGGTCCTCGCGGTGCCCTACGAGCACTCGTACCCCCACTGCTGGCGGTGCAGCACGCCGCTGATCTACTGGGCCAAGCCGACTTGGTTCGCCCGGACCTCCGAACGCAAGGCCGACCTCCTCGCGGAGAACGAACGAATCGGATGGCATCCCGAGCACATCCGCCACGGACGGTTCGGCGACTGGCTCGCCAACAACGTCGATTGGGCCTTGTCGCGCGACCGGTTCTGGGGCACCCCGATCCCCGTGTGGCGGTGCGAGGACTGTCACGCCGATACGTGTGTGGGGTCGGTGGCCGAACTCGGCGAACGCGCCGATCGCGACCTCAGCGAGTTGGATCTCCACCGTCCCTTCGTCGACGACATCACGATCCGCTGTGAGCACTGCAACGGCCCGGCCCGCCGCATCGAACCGGTCTTGGACGCCTGGTTCGATTCCGGATCGATGCCGGCCGCGCAATGGCACTACCCGTTCGAGAACCAGGAACTCTTCGAGCGCCGGTTCCCGGCCGACTTCATCTGCGAGGCGATCGACCAGACCCGCGGGTGGTTCTACTCACTGCTGGCCGTCAACACCCTCGTGTTCGACCGCGCGCCCTACCGCGACGTCGTCTGCCTGGCATTGCTGCTCGACCAAGACGGCCAGAAGATGTCGAAGAGCCGCGGCAACGTCGTCGATCCGTGGACGGTGCTCACCACGCGCGGCGCCGATGCCCTGCGGTGGAACTTCGCGTTCGCGAGTTCGCCTTGGACCCCGAAGCGGGTCTACCTCGAAAACATCGACGAAACGACGAACCGGTTCCTGGTCACCCTCTGGAACACCTACGTCTTTCTCATCACCTACGCCAACCTCGACGGATGGGAGCCCGGCGCGGGAACGGCGACGACGCCGGAATCCGACCATGTGATGGACCGTTGGATCCGGTCCCGCGCCCACAGCACCGTCCGCACGGTCACCGAGAGCCTCGAGGCCTTCGATGCGTTGAGCGCGACCCAAGCCCTCGATGGGCTGGTCGACGATCTCTCCAACTGGTACGTCCGCCGGAGTCGGCCTCGCTTCTGGAAAGCGTCCGACGGGTCGGCCCACGCGGTACTCCACGAGTGTCTGACCTTGGTGGCCACGATGCTGGCCCCGATCTGCCCGTTCACCGCCGACGCGATGTACATGAACCTGACGGGCACGACGCGGTCGGTCCATCTCGCCGACTGGCCCGACGTCGACACTGAAGCCATCGATCCCGAACTCGAGGCGGCCATGAGTCTCGCCCGCGAACTCGTCTCGCTCGGCCTCGCCGCTCGGGCCGAGTCCAAGTTGCGGGTGCGCCAACCGCTCCCGCGCGCCATCGCTCTGATCGGCGCCGGCACTGCGCTCGATCCCGCCGTCGCCGCCGAAATCGCCGATGCCCTCAACGTGAAGGCGTTGGAAACCGTCACCACCCTCGACGGTCTCCTCGACTACACCGTCGTTCCCAACTTTCGGGCGTTGGGTCCGAAGGTCGGAAAACTCCTGCCGAAGGTCAAGGACATCCTCGCCCAGGCCGACGGTGCGGCGGTCCGCGCGGCCTTCGAGACTCAGGGCCAGTGGCAGGTCACCGTCGACGGCACCACGATCTCCCTGGGGCCGGACGAGGTGCAGATCCGGGCGGCGTCGCACGAACAGTTCGCACTGGCCCAGGACGGCCCCCTCGCCGTCGCGCTCGACACTCAGCTGACCGACGAGTTGCGGCGCGAAGGCCTCGCCCGCGAAGTCGTCCGGAGCCTCAACGACCTCCGGAAGTCGGCCGGTTTCGAGATCGCGGACCGGGTGGTGATCATCCTCGCGGCCGACGATGCCATCACCTCAGCCGTGACCGAATACCACGATTGGATCGCAGCCGAGGTCCTCGCCACCCGACTCGAGGTCGGAGCGCCCACCCGTGACGTTCACGAACTCAGTGTCGACGGCACGCCCCTGCGCGTTGCCATCACCCGCTCGTAGTTCTGCGCTCGGCGCCCGAGCACCGACCCTGAGCCGGCTCGGCCGGCTCAGCGACCGCGTCGGCGGAACAGACCGCCGCGCTGGTCGTCCGGATCGAACTCACCGGTTCCGGCGGTGTCACGCGGCCCCAGCGGGGTCTCGTCGGTGACGGCTTCCCGCAGACTCGCGAAGAACGCATCGTCATCCAGGTGCTCCGGATCCGGTCCCGGATCCGGTTCGCTGTCGAAGAGCGGCGGGCGCGTCACGGGCGGGGTCGAGGACTCCTCCCACGGAGTTGCGGTCTCGCTCGCTTCGGCCGGTTCATTCTTCGCCGGCGCCGGTGCCGACGGCGAGGAGGACGCCGCCACGCCGAACGCGGGCGGCGGTACCGCGGCCGGAGGCGGCGGCGGTGCGACGGGCGCGGGACTCGGGCTCGGCGCCGGTGGGGTCGCGACCGCGGCGGGCGCCGGCGAAGTGCCCGGCGCGTCGACGACGGCCTCCGCCGCGGCTCGCGATGGCATCACGACGTCGTGGGTCGTGGGACGCGGCGACGGTGCGACCGATCCTTTGCTCGACAGCATCTCGAGGTCGGCTTCGACCGCGCGGCGGAGCCGCACGCGGTAATCGGCCTCGAACTGTTCGAGCGCATCGATGTCGGCAACGAGCGCGTCGCGCTTCGCACCGAGTTCGAGGACTTCACCCTCGAGCCGACGCCGCTCGGTCTCGGCCTGCCGGCGGGCGTTGGTCTCGGCTTCGGAGACCATCGTGCGCGACTTCGTCTCCGCGTCATCGAGGATCTGCCGGGCCTTGCTCTGGGCCTCGGCGACCGCTTCGTCCGCCGCCCGCTGGGCCAGCAAGAGCGTGCGGTGCAGCATGTCTTCGGTCTCACGCGTCTTGTTCGCGTCGGCGGCCCCGGAATCCACCTGGGCCTGCATGGCCCTCAGTTGACCGTCGAGGGCCTCGATCCGACTCGCTGCACGTTCCAGCAGATCGTCGACATCGTCACGGTTGTACAAACCGAACCGTTCACGAATGTCGATGTCGCGGAGTTCTCTGGGCGTTACATCCATGGTCGGCATCGTAGTGATGCGCGCGGGTCAGAATCGAGAATGGTCCGCGAACCGGACATCATCGACCCGTCACGAGCACACCACATTCCGGAGGATCCCGAGGACGATCACGATCACGAGGAACGACAGATCGAACGGACCCGCCGGAGGAATGAGCCGCCGCGCCGGTGCGGCCAGCGGTTCGGTGAGGTCCGCCAGCACGCGGTTGACCGATGCCATTGCTCCGCCCGACGGCGGAAGCCACGACAGGATCGCCCGGGCGAAGAAGACCAGCAGGTAGGCGGTGAGGAGTGCGCAGATCAGTTGTTGCACGGTGGCCGGTGGTCAGGCGCCGTACAGACCGCGGGCCTGCAGACGGTCCTTCTCCTCTTGGGAGACCTCGACATTCGAGGGGGTCAGGAGAAACACCTGGTCCGAGACCCGCGCCATCGAGCCACCGATCGCGTAGGTCAGGCCACTCGAGAAGTCGATCAGGCGCCGTTGGAGGTCCCGACCCAGCCCCTGGAGGTTGATGATGACCGGCTGGTCGCTCTTGAGCCGATCCCCGACTTCCTGAGCGTCGTTGAAGCCTTGCGGCTCCACCACGTGCACCCGGGCGGCCGATGACGGCAGCGGCCGAATCATCGGGGTCACCGTCGGTTCTCCCTCTTCGACCGGCAGCGCCCGCACTCGCGGCGTCACCCGCACCGCTGGCGGTGGCGTGGGAACGTCTCGCCGAGGCGCCGGCTCGCGCCGAATCTTGGCCGGACGCTCGATCGCAGCAGCCGGAGCCGCCTCGATGAACTCCTCTTCGGCCAAGTCCAACTCGTCATAGTCGTACTCGTAGCCCTCGTCGTCATCCTTGAGACCGAGGTACACCATCGTTTTCTGCCACATGCCCGGCATGTCCTCTCCCTCCGGAAGGTCGTCAGGTTACCGCCCCGGGCCCGGAATTTGGGGGAATGTCGGGACGCGGGCCGAAGAGTCCGGTTCCGACCCTCACAATCGTCGCCCCTTCTTCGATCGCGGCCTCGAAATCGCCGCTCATTCCCATCGACAACTCGGCGAGTTCCAACTTCCCTGCGAGACCCCGAAGTGCAGCAAACGTGGGACGGGGGTCAGCCGAGGCCGGGGCCACGGTCATCAGGCCCCGGACGTCCGCCCCGGCGGCGCGCAGCCGATCGGTCAGCCCCTCCGCGGCTTCGGGCGTACATCCGCCCTTCTGGGTCTCACCGGCGATGTTCACCTCGATCAACACCCGCGCGTGTTCGACCCGAGCCGTGAGCGCATCCGCCAGTGCCGCGTCGTCGATCGACTGCCACCACGAGACCCAGCGACGCAACTGATTGATCTTGTTCCGTTGCAGGCGACCGATGAAGTGCCACACCGGATCCAACCCGACCAGGGCGGGCGCTTTGGCGACGAGCTCCTGCGCGCGATTCTCCCCCACGTCGAAGACGCCCGCCCGGATGACCGAAGCGATCTCGTCCACCGTCCGCGTCTTCGTGGCGGCAACCAAGCGAACCGACTCGGGCGGGCGACCGGACCGGCGCGCTGCGTCGGCGATGCGTTCGCGGACCGCAGCCACCCGCTCGCCGATCTGCTCGTACTCCATGACCCGCGGCCTACCGCTTCACCACGAGGACACCGTGGCGGCCGGTGCGCCCGTCACGCCGATACGAGAAGTAATCGGGGGATTCGACCGTACAGACGTCGAGCACCTCCACATCATCGACCGCCGCGGCCCGCAACGCGTGCACGATGGTCGCGCGCAGATCGAACGCAGGCTTTCCCTCGGCCGTGCACTGCGCGACGTGCGGACCGACCCGGTCGGCCAGATCGGCGAGGAGTTCCTCTCCGAACTCGTAATGAGCCGCGCACACACAGGGACCGACCACCGCCCGGACCGGGCCGGCGCCGCACGCTCGCACCGCCGCGACGGCCGCCGGGATGATGCCGTCGACCGCGCCGCGCCACCCGGCATGCACCGCCGCGCACGCACCATCGTTCGCGAGCGCGATCGGTGCGCAATCGGCCCCGATCGCCATGAGCGCGAGGCCGGAGACCGCGGTCACGACCCCATCGGCATCGACCCCGTCGGCATCGGGGTCGTCTGAGTCAGTTCCGGTCGCCTGCACGACCGTGGTCCCGTGGACGTGATGGGGCAACACCACCGTCGTGGGGTCGACGCCCGCGAGGCGCGCGAACTCTGCGTGGTTGGCCGCCACTGCGTCGGGATCGTCACCGACGTGGCGGCCCAGGTTGGCGGAATCGAACGGTGCCCGTGATGTCCCGAACCGGCGATCACTGAACCACGCGTCGGCGGTTCCGATCCGGCGATGAATCACCGAAGCGAACGGGCTAGCGGAGAAAGTCGGGAACGTCGAAGTCGTCGTCGCCGAGTTCGAGATCGTCCTCGTCGTCGCCGCCGAGCGCCCGCTCTTCGTCGCGCAACCCCAGCGTCGCTTCCCGGCGTTCGCCTTCGAAGCGGTCGAAGCCGGCCGCGATGACGGTGATCCGCACCTCGTCGCCCAGGGCGTCGTCGATGACGGCGCCGAAGATGATGTTGGCGTCGGGGTGCGCCGCTTCCGCGATGATCTCGGCGGCTTCGTTGACTTCGAAGAGCCCGAGATCGGACGGACCCGAGATGTTGAGCAGGATGCCGCGGGCGCCTTCGATGCTCGCCTCGAGCAGCGGGCTCGAGATCGCGGATCGCGCCGCGGCCACCGCGCGTCCGTCGCCGGAGGAGTAGCCGATCCCCATCAGGGCGGACCCGGCGTTGGTCATGATCATCTTCACGTCGGCGAAGTCGGTGTTGATCAGCCCCGGCGTGGTGATGAGATCGGTGATGCCCTGCACACCCTGGAGCAGGACCTCATCGGCCATCTTGAACGCGTTGAGCATCGAGGTCTTGTCGTCCGAGACCTGGAGCAGCCGGTCGTTCGGAATGATGATGAGGGTGTCGACCTTTTCCTTCAAGGTCTGGATCCCCTGCTCGGCCTGCACCGACCGGCGCCGACCTTCGAAGGTGAACGGGCGGGTCACCACACCGATCGTGAGGGCACCCAAGGACTTCGCGACTTCCGCGATGATCGGCGCGCCACCGGTACCGGTGCCGCCACCCTTGCCCGCGGTGATGAAGACCATGTCGGCACCGCGCAGCACTTCTTCGATCTCTTCGCGGTGATCCTCGGCGGCCTGCTTCCCGACTTCGGGATCGGACCCGGCACCGAGACCGCGGGTCAGTTCCCGACCGAGGTCGAGCTTGACGTCCGCGTCGCTCATGAGCAGCGCCTGCGCGTCGGTGTTGACCGCGATGAACTCGACGCCCTTGAGTCCGGCG
>JAENVU010000124.1 GCA_016650415.1 Acidimicrobiia bacterium | reverse complement strand
GCTACGCCAGGACGCGCTTCCGGAACCCGGCGAGACCGACCGCCATGAACACCGCGGCAAAGCCGACGACCGCTGGGTAGATGGCCCACAGGCTCATATGGGGGCCGGCCGTCAGCGCAGAGCGAAAGCCCTCACACATGTAGACGAGCGGATTGATCAAGACGAGATTCTGCAACCACGGGACTGCCGAGAGGGAGGACCACGGGTAGTAGATGCAGCCCAACATCGTGAGCGGCAGCACGACGATGCCGAACAGCATCGGCACCGTGCGCGGCTCGAAGTACGTGCCGAACGCGAGGCCGAGCGCTCCGCACATGAAGCAGGCCAGAGGAGTCAACGTCAGCAACACCACCCAATCGATGTGGAGATGCACCGGCGTCGCGGGAACGATCGTCGCGATCGGGAACACGAGCGCGGCACTGACCGCCCCGTACAGGCCCCCGGCCGTCACCTTCTCCAACGCCACGAGACTCACGGGCATCGGCGCCAACACGCGGTCCTCGATCTCGCGCGTGTACCCGAACTCCTGGACCATCGGGAGGGCGACCGATTGGATCCCTTGGAAGATGATCGCGAGACCCACGACCCCGGCGACGAGCGCAGTCGAGAAGTCCGACGCCGCCGCACCGCTGCCGCCCACACCCTGCCCGATCTTCGGGAACACGTACGCGAACACGAAGACGAGCAACAACGGTTGGAGCAGGGTACGCGGAATGAATTCCTTCGCGTTCTTGCGCAACACGACGAGGTCTCGAACCAACAATGCACCGAACGCGACCGCCGCCCCCCGGGCCGGCGAACGTTCGGGCACGAGATCGGCGTGGGTCGGCGGGTCCGGTGCTGCGGAGGTGGTCATTCGCGAAGGTCCTTCCCGGTCAGCTGGATGAAGACGGTCTCCAACGTCGGTGCGGTGGCCGACAGGTCCGTCACGGTGAAGCCGGCCGCTTCCGCGACGTCGATGACACGGGGCAGCATCCCTTCGGCACGGGACGACCACAGCCGCACGACACCGTCCGCGACCTCGGCGCGCGACACATCGTCGAGTCGGGACTGCAACTCGGTCGCCAGTCGCTCGAGATCACCCGTGGCCGTGACCGTCACCATCGAGTCCATGCCGATCGAGGCCTTCAGCGCGCCCGGCGTGTCCATGGCGAGAAGCCGCCCGTGGTCGATGATCGCGAGCCGGGCGCACAGCTGATCGGCCTCTTCCATGTAGTGGGTGGTCAACAGCACCGTCTGTCCGTTGCGGTGGAGTTCGCCGAGGATTTCCCACATGGCGATCCGGCTCTGCGGGTCCAGCCCGGCCGTCGGTTCGTCGAGGAAGAGGATCGCCGGCCGGTGCATGATGGCCCGGGCAACCATGAGGCGTTGGGCCATCCCGCCGCTCAGCGCGAGCACGGGCACTCGGGCGCGATCGCCCAACCGGAACTGCTCGAGCAAACGATGGGCCTCGGCCTTCGCGGTGCGCGCGCTCATCCCGAAGAAGCGCCCGTGGAAGTACAAGTTCTCGAAGACGTCGAGCGAGCGATCCAACGTGTTGGTCTGGGGAACGACACCGATAACCCGCTTGGCCCGGGTGGGGTGTTCCACCACATCCACGCCACCGACCAACGCCCGGCCGCTGGTCGGAATCACCCGCGTGGTCAACATCCCCGCCGTCGTGGTCTTGCCGGCACCGTTCGGCCCGAGCAGCCCGAAGATCTCTCCCGCGTGCACCTCGAGATCGAGCTGATCGACCGCGCGGATATCGCCCGGATACACCTTGGTCAACGCTTCGGTGCGGATCACGACATCGTGCATTCGCACTGAACCTAATCGGGGCTCGGACTCCGCCCCGGCGAGTTGTCCTACTGTCGGCGCTCATGGCTGAACCTTCTCGTATCACCGTCAACGACATCGACATCGCGTACCTCGAGGCCGGGCCCACGGACGGACCGCTCGCGCTGTGCGTTCACGGATTCCCCGATCACGCGCCCACGTGGAATCTGCTCATGCCGGAGTTGGCGAACGCGGGATACCACGTGGTCGCGCCCTGGCTGCGGGGCTACTCGCCGACGGGCCTCGCGCCGGGCGGGAACTATCAAGCCGCCTCCGTCGCCCTCGACACCCTCGGGATCGCCGACGCACTCGCGGGCGACGGGGAGGCGGTCCTCATCGGCCACGACTGGGGCGCGATCTCGTCGTACGCCGCCGTCGGCCACCGGCCGGACCGGTTCAAGAAGTTCGTCGCGCTCGCGGTTCCCCACGCCAGCAGCATGATGGCGACCTTCTTCACGCCGCGCCAGATCCAGCGCTCGTTCTACGTCTTCTTCTTCCAGAACCCACTGGCCGAGATGGTCGTCCAGGCGAACGACTTCGAGTTCATCGACTACCTCTGGAGCTACTGGTCGCCCGATCACCAACCCGATGCCGGATACATGCGACAGCTGAAGGAGACCCTGGCGTCGCCGGGCAGCCTCGAGGCCGCGATCAACTACTACCGCTACACGCTCGGCACCATCCCGGGGAACCCAGATCTCGCCGAGATCGATGCGGCCGGCAGCGGTCCGATCAACGTGCCGACGCTGTACCTGCACGGCATCGATTGCGGCTGTCTGGGTGTGGAATCCGCCAACGAAGCACTGCTCCGCCCGAACTTTCCCGCCGGTCTGGAGATGCACCTGATCCCGGATGCCGGGCATTTCCTCCACCGGGACCAGCCCGAGACCGTGAACAGGCTCATCCTCGATTTTCTCGGCGGCTGACCCGCCACCCCGCGCGTGGCCCTGCGGTCACCCGCCGGCGAGTTTGTGGAGTTCGGGGTAGGCCTTCTGCATCGACGCGCCGTCGACGAACAACGTGTCGCCACTCACCCATCGGCCGTCGTCGCTGACGAGGAACAGTGCCGCGTCGGCGACGTCCTCGGGCTGACCGGCGCGGCCGAGTGGTGTCGCCGCGACGTACGCGTCGCGGATCGCCGGCACGATCTGGGTGAACGCGGTCAGCGGAGTGTCGATGAATCCGGGGCCGATCCCCGACACCCGGACCCCGCTCGGGCCGAGTTCCATGGCCGCGATCCGCGTGAGCATCTCGACGCCGGCCTTTGCACAGCAGTACGACGCCATCCCTTCCGCCGGGACGCGCGCGTTGATGGACGCGATGTTCACGATCACGCCGGATCCCGCGTCGCGCATGACCCGGCCCTCATGCTTGGTCGAGAGCATCACACCGGTCAGGCAGGTGTCGATGACGGCACGCCATTCGTCGACCGGGTGGTCGACGATGAAGCCGAACCCTCCGAACCCGGCGGCGTTGACTGCGATATCGAGCCGGCCGTACTCCGAGACTGCACGGGCGACCATCCGCTCCACGTCGGCCTCGACCGTGACGTCGACCAGCTCGGTCACGATCGCCGCCCCGAGTTCGGAGGTCGCCGCCGCCAAGGACTCGGGATTGCGATCGGCCAGCACGGCCACCGCGCCTTCGGCGACGAAGCGGCGCGCGCACGCCAGCCCGATGCCGGACGAACCGCCCGTGATCACTGCGACCTGACCGTCGAGCCGACCCGCCATCGTGTGCTCCTCTCGTCGAAATGCGGAGCGTATCGGCGCCACGCCTGATCGTTCGGTGACGCCTGAGGAGCCGGGTACGGTGAAGGCGTGACCGGGCACCATGCACACCCGGGGCCCGCCACCACCGCGAGTCCCGCGGCACGGAGACGCGCGCTGGTCGCGGCCCTTGCGGCCAACGCAGCCCTCTTCGTCGTGCAACTCGTGGCCGCACTGGCCTTCGGATCGCTGGCGCTCCTGGCCGATACCGCGCACCTGGCGACCGACGTCGTCGCGCTCGGTCTCGCATTGGTCGCACTC
>JAENVU010000123.1 GCA_016650415.1 Acidimicrobiia bacterium | reverse complement strand
GCGTACGGCACAGTGGGCCAGTCCTCCGCAGGCGGCGGTGGTGGCGGATCGAGCTACGTGCCGGTGGACTCTGGCTTTGGGGTCACGGTCGGAGGTACGGGACACGGGACACAACGCGACGGATCGGTCGACGTGGTCAGAGTGCGACCTATTGGCCGAGGGGCGTATTGGCCGGGCTGGAACATCGCTCGCGGTGTCGCGACGAACGCAATCGGATCGGAGGGTATGTGGTTGATGGATTTGGTGGGCTCCACGTGTATTCGCAAGGAGCGGACGCCAATCCACCATCGCCGAGCGCAGGGCCATATTGGCCGGGCTGGGACATCGCGCGCGATGTTGCCGTCATGCCCGATGGCTCTGGCGGGTATGTCCTCGACGGTTGGGGTGGGCTCCACCCCTTCGGGCTCAATGGCAGCAGACCGCCGGTGATCAGCGGGGGGCCGTTCTGGCCAGGTTGGGATACCGCGCGTGGGTTGGCGATCCTGCCCGATGGTTCTGGCGGGTATGTCCTTGACGGATGGGGCGGCCTCCACCCGTTCGCGATCGGCTCGGGAGCGATTCCACCTGTCCCACGCGCCGTTCCTTATTGGCCAGGATGGGACATCGCCCGGGGCGTGAGCGTACCGATCAGTGATTCGAGCGGGCTTGGCGGCTATGTCGCCGACGCGTTTGGAGGTGTGCATCCGTTTGGGCGACTCTTCGGGGACGCGCTGCCAAGAGTGGCCGGCGGACCGTATTGGGGGGGATTCCCAATCGCGCAAGGCCTCACGAGCCTTCCTGGTTCGATGGGAGGACTCGTGCTCGACGGATACGGCGGTCTTCATCCGTTCGCGTCGGCCGGAGTTCCGTGATCGTCGCAGCGCCTGTCGAAACGGACCCCACCCACGAAGGGGAGTTCGGGACCAGGAGCGGTCGACGAACGCAGCATTGGCCTGCCGGGGAGTGCGTGTTCGAGGTCTCGAGCCCGAGCCAACCCATCAGGCTGGTTGCGCCGTCGAGAAGAGCGCATTGACGCCGCGAACAACCAGCCTCAGTAGTTGCGTGCACTGCGTGGGCCGATGAGATCGCCCGGGGGCCGCCGGTCAGTCGACGACGATACTGAGCGCATCGGCACCGGCTCGGAGGCTGGCTTCGACCGCCGCGGGTGATACTCCGGTTGCGAACAGGAAGCCGAGGTAGCGGTCACCCTCGGGGAGTGGCACGACAGGCGCGCCGATCGGGATGGTGATGTCGAGGTCGACGACACCGGGGACGGCCAGTGCTCGGTCGCGGTGATCGACGGCGCGCAGGGTTCCCGCCCGCGGGATCGGCAGCATCATCACGCCCGAGGCGCCCGTGGTGCGCGCCAAGTTGCCGAAGTCCATGCCGAGGGCATGCCGCAGCACGACCTCTTCGAGTGAGATCCCCGCGCCGAAGCGCAACGTGCGCGCGCACAGCCCACCGATGGTGCGGGCCGCGACCTCGATCAGGGTGCACCGATCACCGTCGACCCTGACCTCCGCGTGCACCGGTCCTTCGGTCAGCCCGATACCGGCCGCGGCGCGGGCGACCAACTCGATCACTGAGCGCTGGGTCTCGGCCGCGAGCCGCGACGGGGTGACGTAGATGGTCTCTTCGAAGTACGGGCCGACGAGGGGATCGGGCTTGTCGAAGATGGCGAGGACGGTGAGTTCACCGGCGCGCAGGATGGCTTCGACCGCGACCTCGACCCCGGGGAGGTACTCCTCGACGATGATTTCGCCGGTCCAGAAGGCACGGATGCGCGTGACCGCGGCGTCGAACTCGGCGGGGGAGTCGCACCGGATCACCCCCTGGCTCCCGGCGAGCCCGGTGGGCTTCACGACACATGGATACCCGACCGCATCCGGGGTCGGGCCGAAGCGGGGCTGGGGGACCTCCGCGGCCGCGAGCCGGGCCCGGAGCGCGGCCTTGTCGCGGGTCGCCGCGACCGCATCGGGGGGATTGTGGGGCAAGCCCATCCGTTCGCCGGTGGTCGCGGCGACGATCACGCCTTGGTCGTCGATCGCGACCACGGCATCGACCGCCCGGTCCCGATCCAGGGATTCGATGAGCGTGGCCGCAGCCACGGGATCGTCGAGCGGGAGCACAATCGCCCGTCCAGCAGTGGCGTAGGGCGGTGCCTCGTCGGATCCGACCACGAGGTCGATGCCGAGATCCTTGGCGGCGCGGATGAAATCCGGCGCCCGATATGTGGCAGTGGGCACAAGGAGGAGGACCCGCGGCATGGGTCGTATCATGGTGCACATGACTGACACCGTTGTTCCACTCCTGGCGTTCTCCGACGCGGCCCGCGATCGCGTGCTGGAGGTCCGGGGCGGCGAACCGGAGCCCGAGACCCTGGCGCTGTGGATCGAGGTCACCGGTGCGGCGGGAACGGCGTTCACCTACGACATGTACTTCCGCAAGATCACCGAGGCTGCCGAGGGCGACGCGGTGCAGCACGGTGACGACCTCACGATCGTCGTCCCGGCCGAGCACGTCGACAACATTCGTGGTTCCACGCTCGATCTCTCGGGTGGCGGCATGGTGCTGCAGAACCCGAATGCGCCGGTGCCGCCGGGCATGGGCCCGATGCCCGATCTCGATCAGGACGATCCGATCGTCGCGAAGGTCGTCGAGATCTTGGCCGTGCAGATCAACCCGCAGATCGCGTCACACGGCGGGTTCGCCGAACTGGTTGCGATCGAGAACTCGATCGCGTACATGCGCATGGGCGGCGGGTGTCAGGGCTGTGGGATGGCCGCCACGACCATGTCGCAAGGCATCGAGGTTGCCATCTTGGATTCGGTCCCCGAGATCACCGAGGTCGTCGACGTCACCGACCACGCCGGCGGCACCAACCCCTACTACGAAGCCGCCAAGAAGTAACCCGCTGCCATTCCGGCGTCAATAACTCGTGCGGGGAGCGAGCCAGCGACGCCAGAACGGTCGCGAGGTCAGGCGAAGCGGAGCGCGTCTTCGCCGGCGTACCGGGCCACCGCGGCATCGGCGACGGCGTTGGTCTCGATCGCGTCGATGACCTCCGCGACCTTGGCCGCCGGGATCGCACAGGTCATCTCGGTGGCCGCCATACCGGTCCGCACCCGTGACAACGCACAGCCGACGCTGGCGGCGATCTCGCCCTGCTCTTTCGCGATCGCGACGATGTGACACTGCGGCTTGCCCTCGATGCGCAAGCCCGGGACCGCGTCCGACAACACCATCATCTGCTTGCCGTTGACTCGGAAAAGCACGACGCTCGGTTCGACGGGCGTGTCGGCCAGCGGGCCGTAGGTGACCGCACCCGGGCGTTCGGTGACGACCGGGATCTGAGGGACGACATCCATGGTGACCCAGCCGGTCTCGAGGAGTGCGGCGACGTCTCCGTTGCCCGCGACCTCATCGAGGGTCGCGAAGCCGTGGGTGAGGCTGCCGACCGAACAGTTGCCGTGGTCGGCCTTGACCGTGGAGAACGTGCGCTCGGCGCCATGGATCCAGAAGACGCATCCGGCCGGGACCCGTCCGGTGCGGCCGTCGGCGAGGGGATCGGGCATCGGCGCGTCGAACGCGGCGACACCGTCCGGCGCGGCCCCCGAGAACGTGATTGCGATCGGCGGCGCGCTCAGCGCGAGGGCGCCCTGCAGGCGGGCGGACAGGTCGGACCAGTTCTCGGTCATCCAAATCTCTCGATCTCGGCGGGAAGGTCAAGGGGTTGTACCACGGCGTGTTGCTCGTACTCGCCCCACTGATCGCTCGGAACCATGTACATGATCTCGAACTCGTTGCCGTCGGGGTCGTGGGCGTACACCGACTTCGAGACGCCGTGGTCGCTTTCACCGGTATACGCCCCGACCCGTTGGAGTTCGAGCCGGGCGTTCGCGATGTCGTGGATGGACGGGACCTGCCAGGCGAGGTGGTAGAGGCCGACGCGCCCGCGTTCGGGGCGGGGCGCATCGGGCCCGACCGAGAACAGCCCGAGGTCGTGATGGTTGCTCGTGCCGGATGCCCGCAGGAAGACCGCGCCGGGCATGGCCTCGACGACCTCGAATCCGAGGACCTCGCAGTAGAAGTCGGCCGACACTTGGGCGTCACGCACGTAGAGGACGGCATGGTTCAAACGCTGGACAGGGATCATGAGGTTCGTAACCTTCGCATGCTGTCGATGATTCCGGGAAGCTCTGCGATCAGCCGGTCGACGTCGGCGGCCGTGCTGTTCCAGCCGGTGCTGACGCGCAGCGCGTGGTCGGCATCCGCGCCCATCGCTTCGAGGACCGGCGACGGTTCGAGGGACTCGGACGAGCACGCCGAGCCCGAGTGAATGGCGATCCCGCGCTGGTCCAGGGCCAGGAGGATCGGCTCGGCTTCCACGCCGTCGACGCCGAAGCAGATGATGTTGGCCAGACCGTCGACGGGATGACTGTGGAACGTCAGGCCCGAGATCGTCGCGAGCCCGGCGATGGCCCGAGCCCGGAGCGCCCGGGCGTGGTCGAGTTCGGCGGGGAGCGAACCGGTGAGATCCTCGGCGGCCGCGCCGAATCCGACGATGGCGGGGACGTTCTCGATGCCGGCGCGCCGGTTCCGTTCCTGGGCGCCGCCGACGACGAAGGAGGGCACGCGGAGCCCGCGGCGGATCAGGAGCGCGCCGGTGCCTTTCGGCCCACCCCAGGTGTGCGCGGTCACGCTCAGGAGATCGGCACCGAGTGCCGCGAAATCGACCGGGTGGTACCCGATCGCCGCGCACGCATCGACGTGGACGAGCACGCCGCGCTCGCGCGCGCCCGCGCAGATGTCGAGGACGGGCTGGAGCGTGCCGACCTCATGGTTGGCGAGCTGGACGGACACGAGTGCGGTGTCGGATTCGATCGCGTCCAGCACGTCGGACGCGGCGAAGCGCCCGGCGGAGTCCACGCCGATGATCTCGACGCCGATCGGTTCACGGCGACACGCGTCGAGCACGCTCGAATGTTCGACGGCGGTCGTGACGATGCGGGTCGCGTCGGGACTGCGCCGGACGGCGCCGTAGATCGCCGCGTTGCGCGCTTCGGTCCCGCCCGAGGTGAACACGACCTCGCGCGGCCGGGCGCGCAGGAGACCGGCGACCTGCTCGCGTGCGGTTTCGATCGCGACCCGGGTGATGCGACCGTCGGAGTGCACCCGTCCGGGATCGGCATGGTGATCGCGGAGGAAGGGGACCATCGCGTCGAACGCGACCGGTCGCAGCGGCGATGCCGACGCGTGGTCGAGATAGGTACGCGCGGGCTCAGACGTGGACGACACAGTGATCGTCGCCACCGGGCCGGGTGAGTTCGAAGTGCGGTTGGGTCTCGCCGTAGAGGCCCGACATCAACCCGCGGATCATGCCGCGGTCGACTGCGCACACCACGTGCGGGAACCGAGTCGCGGCTTCGCCGAACGGGCAGTGCTCGTTGACGATCGTCAGCGCGGTGCCCTTCGACTCGGTGTGGGCCGCGAAGCCGTGGGCCGTGAGTGCGTCGGCGACGGTGGCGAGCGCGGCCTTGACCGTGCGGTGGCCTTCGGTGGGCGCGATGCGCGACGCAAGGTTCCGGCCGTAGTCGTACCCGACTTCCTCGGCGAGTTCTTCGGCTTGGTCGGCCGGCAGCATCTGGAGGGCGCGAGCGAGGAGCGTGCCGAGCAGGTCGTCGCGGCGGGGCGGGAAGTTCAACGCGTGATCGAGTTCGGAGACCCGGTACTGCTTGGACGGGCGGCCCGCGGCGCGGGCCTCGCCGTCGACGCGACCGACGCCGACCACCAGATAACCGCCGGCGGTCAACTTCTCGAGGTGGTGGCGGGCGACATTGGGATGGAGGTCGAACTGTTCGGCGACCTCGCCCGCGGTGATGCCGGTCTCGGAGTTCCGGATCAGCAGATAGATGTCGCGGCGGGTCGGATCGCCGAAGGCATTGGTGACCGCGGTGACGGCCGCACTGAACTCATCGGCGTCGAGCAGGGGTGAGCCGGACATGGTCGGTATTCTACCTACGTCCGTAGTGGAAATGCCCGGCCCACCGCCGATTCGATCCGGGGGCCGGTACCGAGTCGAGCCACCTGGAGTCGCAGTGCCCGGAGAGAACCCGTTTTCCCACGCCAAGACCCGCGTCATTGCCGTCGCATCGGGCAAGGGCGGGGTCGGGAAGTCGTCGGTGACGACCAACCTGGCCGTTGCCCTCGCCCGGAAGGGCAAGGACGTCGCCGCGATCGACGCCGACGTCTGGGGTTTCTCGATGCCGCGGATGCTCGGGGTCGAGAACGGGCCCGAGCTCAACGAGGACAACCAGATGATCCCGCCGTCGGCCTACGGCGTGCGACTGCTGTCGATGGGGTTCTTCGTCCCCGAGGACCAGGCGGTGATCTGGCGGGGCCCGATGCTCCACAAGGCGCTCGAGCAGTTCCTCACCGACGTCGCCTGGGGGGAGCCCGACTATCTCATCATCGACATGCCGCCCGGCACCGGTGACGTGTCGTTGTCGATGAGCCAGTTCCTGCCCCGGGCCGAGGTCGTGATCGTGACCACGCCCCAGCCGGCCGCCCAGGCCGTCGCCCAGCGAGCCGCGGCGATGGCCGAGAAAGTCGAACTCGACGTCATCGGTGTCGTGGAGAACATGAGCTGGTTCCGCGGTGACGACGGCGTGTCGTACGAGATCTTCGGCGCCGGTGGTGGCCAGGAGTTGGCCGACCGGCTCGAGGTTCCGCTGCTCGGCCGGATCCCGCTCGTGCCCGCGCTGCGGGCCGGTGGCGACGACGGCCACCCGATCGTCGTCGCCGATCCCGAGTCCGAAGCTGCGCAGTGTTTCGTCTCCGTCGCCGACCAGATCGACGCCATCACCCCCACGCGCATCTACCGCTCCGAACTCAAGATCCTGTAACTCACCCATCGCACGTTCGATGGGTGGTCGCTAGGGTTGGGTGATTCGCGCAGTTCGAGGGGGGCCGGTGAGGAAGCTCAGATGGGTACTGGCTGCAGGTGTGATCGCGACGGTGGTCCCGGTCGCGACGAGTGGCGTGACGAGCGGTGCGACGCCGGTGCGGGAGCCGAACAGTGCGGCCGCCCGCGCTCCACTCGATTGCACCAACTGGCGCTACGGCGTGGCCGACGAACCCACGAACCTTCCCGCCGAGTTCGACCGGAACAACTACAAGCGCACCAGCCTGCGCGATCCCGCACTCGCAACCTCGCCGCATCACCTGTGCGGTCAGAAGGGCTCGGCGGTCGATCTCGCGTGGGGGGTCCAACAGGGGCGACCGGACGTGCGCATCGCGGTGTTGGACTCCGGCATCAAATGGCGCGATGCGGGTGCAATGGCCGACCTCGCCAACCGCGCGTATCTGAACCGGGGTGAGCTGCACCCGCCGTGTGCGGTGCCGAGCGGTGACTGCAACAGCGACGGACGGTTCTCGATCGCCGACTTCGGTGCGATTCCCGATCGCAATGGCAACGGGCTCGCGGATCCCGAGGACCTGATCCTCGATCCCGCGGTGTCGAACGGCGTCGACGACGACCACAACGGCTACGTCGACGACATCTCCGGTTGGGACTTCCTCTACGGCGACAACAACCCACTCGACACGGTCGACTACGGCCACGGTACCGGCGAGGCCGAGGACTCGACGGCGGCCGCGAACGGATCGGGCGATGTCGGGACGTGTCCGAACTGCACGTTCATCCCGGTGCGGGTCGGCGACTCGTTCATCGCCGACGGCGGCCGCTTCGCCGCCGGGGTGCTCTTCGGGCTCGACTCGGGCGCGGCGGTCATCCAGGAGGCGCTCGGTGGCTTGAACAATCCCCGGCAGGCTCAGCAGGCGATCGACGCCGCGTATCGTCGGGGCGTCCCGGTCATCGCCTCGATGGCGGATGAAGCGTCCAAGCACCCCAACCTTCCCGGCTCGCTCGAACACACCCTCACCGTGAACTCGGTTCGCGACACCGGGTCGCCCCGGAGCTATCTCGCGTTGAACGGCTGCACCAACTTCGGTGGGCGCACCTTTCTTTCGGTCCCGTCGTCGTCGTGCTCGTCGGAGGCGACCGGCATCATGAGTGGGGTCGCGGGACTCGTCGTCAGCGAGGCCCGCGATCGAGGGCTACACCTCTCGACCAACGAGATCCTCCAACTGGTCCGGACCGCGGCCGACGACGTCGACTTCTCGACGCCGAACGCGGTCGATCCGGCCAACGATTTTCTGTCCGGCTCCACCGTGCGGTACCCGACCACCGCCGGGTGGGACGGGACCAACGGGTACGGCCGCCTCAACGCCTACGAACTGCTCAAGGCGGTCCGCGACGATCGGATTCCGCCCGAGGCCGACCTCACCGGCCCGCAATGGTTCGACGTGCTGCCGACGACGGGCACGCTCCGCATCACCGGCCATGTCGGCGCACCGAAAGCCCGCGCGTTTGCCTACCGCGTCGAGTGGGCGGTCGGAATGCAGCCCCCCGCATACCCGGGGACCGACACCTGGCATGTCGTCGGCGGGAAGCGTCACCGGACCCGACCCAAGGACGGCACGCTCGCTCGGCTCGACCTCGCCACGGTCGCGGCCGAACTCGCAGGCGCGACCGGACCGCCGGCGAACGCAACGACGGGTCGCACCGAAGAAGAGAAGTTCAGCGTTCGGATCCGGGTCGTGACCACCGCGATCGGCGGCCCGACCGCCGGGTTGATCGGGGAGTCCCAGAAGCAGGTCTTCGTGCACGACGATCCCGACCTCATGGCCGGGATGCCTCGCCGTATCCGGGGCGCGGGCACGTCGAGCCCGGTGTTCTACGACCTCGAACCGGGCGGCGGCCAGGAGATGATCCTCGCGACCGACGACGGCACCGTCCACGCCTACCGCAGCGACCAGTCGGAGTTGCCCGGGTTCCCGGTCCGGACCGGTGTCGCGCCCTATTGGGTGACCGGCCGAACCGCACTCGAGGACGGAATCGCGCCGGCGCGTGGAGCGATCATGGTCGGTGCTCCGGTCATCGCCGACCTCGACGGTGACGGCTCACCCGACCTCGCGGTCGGTGATCTCGAAGGGCGCATCTCCGCGTGGGATCGATTCGGCAACCCGCTGCCCGGCTTCGAACACACCCAGACGCTGTACGGGTTCTCGCTCGACAATCCGATCGCGCAGGACTCCACCAACCGGACCCAGCGGGGATTTGCCAACTCACTCGCGGCCGGCGATCTCGATGGTGACGGGCACCCGGAACTGGTCGGCGCGGCGCTCGACCGTCACGTCTATGCGTGGCACGGCGACGGCACGCCGGTCGCGGGATTCCCGGTGCTGGTGGTCGACCCGGCCAAGGTCCAGGCCGTCAACGGTCTGGTGCACAAGGTCACGTTCACTCCGGATTCCGGCGTCGGTGATGGCGGTGAACTCGTCTCGACCCCGGCCCTCGCGGATCTGACGGGTGATGGTCGGCCCGAGATCATCGTCGGCGCGCAAGAGGAGTACGACGAGGCGTTCAACGCGCCGGAGTTCGCGGGTCTGCCCGGGACCTCCGGGAACTCGCGGGAGTACGTGATCTCACCCGACGGTCGCAACGCGACGAACCCGAACCCGAATCGGGCTCATCCCGATGCGCAGGCCTATCTGCCGGGCTGGCCCGTGAAGGTCGGGCTGTTCCAGCGCGAGGTGCTGCCGCTCATCGGGAACGGGGTGTCGGCCCAGGCGGCCGTCGGTGAACTCGTCCCCGGTCATCCGGGCAAGGAAATCGTGTTCGCGGCGGCGGTCGGACCGATCTACGTCTTCGGGGTCGACGGGCGGTCCGCACTCGGGCAGGTCGACGGCAAGGACGTGCCGTTGCACTGGTTCGGGGGTCTGTTCGCGAACGATCCGACCGGCACCGGGGCCCGGAGGAACTCCGACGACATCGGCGTGATGCTGGCCGCCTTCGGAGGACCCTCGGTCGGCAAGCTCGGTGCCCGTGACCACCTCGATGTGGCCGCGCCGACGTCCGGATTGTCGCGTCTGCTCGATACCGCCACCCCCGAACTCCAGCTCCCGTCCGATGACCAGCTCGCCGCCTGGGATCCGGTCGACGGCACGATGCGGGCGGCCTTTCCCCGTGAGACTCCCGACCTCGCGTTCTTCGTCACGCCGGCCATCGCCGATGTCAACGGTGACAAGCGGCCGGATGTGGTCGCCGGCAACGGCGTGTACACCCTCAGCGCGGTCAGCCCGGACGGGACGATCCCGCCCGGATGGCCGAAGCTCACCGGCGGCTGGCTCGTCGGGACTCCCGGGCTCGGTGACTGGGACGGTGACGGGACCGCCGAGCTCGCAGTCGTGCGGCGCGACGGTGTGCTCCTGGTGTGGCACACGCCCACCCCGAGCACCCGCCTTCGGCAATGGCCTCGCTTCGGTCAGAACGCGGCCAACACCGGATCCCGGTAGGGCCTCGCCTACGATCACGGGCTGCGTCATTCTTGGATCAACCGCTCAGCCCGGAGGCCGTTCAGGCATGGAAATCCGTATTGGTGTCATCCACACGCCGAAGGAGCTCACGCTCGAGACCGAGGCCGACCCCGATTCGCTGGTGGCCTCGATCGAGGCCGCTGTCGCCGCCGGATCGACCTTCTTGTGGCTCGAAGACGGGAAGGGACGCAAGGTGGGTGTCCCCGCCGACAAGGTCGCCTACGTCGAAGTGATCACCGATGACCCCAGCCACGTGGTCGGCTTCGGCCGGTAGGCCGATCCGGCCCTGACCGATGCTCTCCGATCTGCTCGGGCGTCGTCTCCTCATCGTCACGGGGAAGGGCGGCGTCGGCAAGAGCACTATCGCTGCGGCACTCGCGCTCGTCGCGGCCAATCAGGGCAAGCGAGTGCTCGTCGTCGACGTCGACGCGAAGGGCACGATCGCAGATCGGTTCGAGACCGCCCCGATCGCATTTGCGCCCCGCGAGGTGATGCCGGGCATCTCGTTGATGGCCATGGACACCGAGGCGAGCCTGGCCGAGTACGTGCGCCTCAACCTCAAAGTGCCGATCCTCGGCCGGCTCGGTCCGTTGGCGCGTGCACTCGACTTCGTCGCCACCGCGGCGCCCGGCGTGCGCGAAATCCTGACGATCGGCAAAATCTGTTGGGAGGTCCGCGAGTCGATCGAAGGCCGGGCCGGTTGGGACCTGGTGGTCGTCGATGCCGCGGCCACCGGCCATGTGATTGCCCAACTCGGCGCGCCGGACGCGATCAGCGACATGGTGGCGGTCGGTCCCGTGCGGAACCAGACGGAATGGATGAGCGACCTGCTGTCGGATCCCGCCGTCACCGCGCTCAATGTCGTGACCACGCCGGAGGAAATGCCGGTCGCGGAGACGATCGATCTGGTCGGTCGGGCGCGACGGGAGCTGCGCGTGCCCCTCGGTGCCGTGATCGTGAACCGGGTGCTGCCGGAACTGTTCACCCACGCCGACGAGCTGATCTTCGACGCGTTGACGGAACCGCCCGTCGTCGATCGCCTGACCCGACGCGCGGGGGAGGGGGCCGGCGCGGTCCTCGAAGCGGCGCGGCTCGCGGTGTCGATGCGGCGGAGCCGGGTGCCCCACCTCGAGCGACTCCGCGAGGATGTCGATCTTCCACTGATGTTCGTGCCGTACCTGTTCGCCCGATCGCAAGGCCGGCGGGAGACGGCCCTCGTGGCCGACGCGTTGACGGCGGAGCTGGGACTGTGACGGCCACGTCGGATCCCCGGCCGGGCGGGAGCGACACCCCGGCCCCGCCGAGCCTGGAACCGTTGCTCGCGACCAAGGAAATCATGGTGTTCTGCGGCTCGGGCGGCGTCGGCAAGACGTCGGTCGCGGCCGCGGCCGGGCTCGCGGCCGCATCCCGACTCGGCGGCAAGGTGCTGGTGGTCACCGTCGACCCGGCGAAGCGCCTCGCCGATGCGCTCGGTGTGGAGAGCATCGGCAACGTGGAACGGCGAGTTCCCGAAGCGGCCTTCACCGGCGCCGGTCTGGAGCCTCGCGGCGAGTTGTGGGCGGCGATGCTCGACACGAAGCAGAGCTGGGATGCGATCGTCATGCGTCACGCACCCGACGAGGCCACTGCGTACCGCATCCTCGACAACCGCCTCTACGACAATCTGACCAGTCGGTTCGTGCAGAGCCACGACTACGTCGCCATGGAACGACTGTTCGAGATTCACCAGTCGGGCCGCTACGACCTCATCCTCGTCGACACCCCGCCGACGCGAAATGCGCTCGACTTCCTCGACGCGCCCGCCCGCATGGCCGAGTTCTTCGGTGGGCGTCTCCTGCGCTGGTTGACCGCGCCCTATCGGGTCGGCGGCAAACGCGGCGCGCGGATGATCTCGATCGCGAGTCGGCCGTTCTACCAAGTCGCGGATCGGTTGCTGGGCAGCCAGTTCCTGCAGGACATCGCCGAGTTCTTCCTGAACTTCCAGTCGATGTACGACGGCTTCGTCGCCCGATCCCGCGCGGTGGAAGCCCTGCTGCACGACAAGCGGACCAGCTTCGCGGTGGTGACGACCCTGGAGGATGCCCCGTTACGTGAAGGCGAGCGGTTCTGCGACGAGTTGGTGCGTCGGGAGTTCCACCTCGGTGCCCTGGTGCTCAACAAGACGCTGCCGCAGGCATTGTTCTCACCCGAGGCGATGCGATCGGCCCAGGCCCTCCGGCGTGACGCCACTGCAACCGCGGCCGAACTGGGCCTCGCCGCCGACGTCGACAACGTCGCGCGGGTACTCACGACGATCGGTGCCTCGTTCGAGAACTACGCGGTGGTGGCCCGTCGGGAGGCGGAACTGCGTCATGAGTTGGCCCACCGGCCCGACGTCGTGGTCGACGTTCCGACGTTCGCCGACGAGATCTCCGACCTCACGAGTTTGGCTCGGATCGCCGATCGTCTGATGCCCCACTAGCGGCCCGGTCGGACGCGGCGGCGGCCGCCCGGCGCCGGGCGCGGGCAATGGACCGGTTCGTGGCCCGGTTCGACACCCAGACGGCCAAGAGCAGCGCCATGGTGCCGGAGACGAGGAACGGCGCCCGCAGCCCGTACGCGTCGGCGATGAGCCCGCCCGCGATGGCACCCACGGGCATCGTCCCCCAGCCGAGGAGCCGGTAGGCGCTGTTGACCCGGCCGAGCAACTCGTCGGGCACGAGCTGTTGGCGCAGCGACACCGTCAGCACGTTCCAGACCAGGCCTCCGAACCCGCCGAGCGCCAGCGATGCGGCCACCGCGGTCGGCTGGGACCACAACCCCGGCACCAGCATGGAGGCGCCGGCGAGTGCAATGGCCAGCGTCATCGCGGTGCCGTTGCCGACGCGTCGGGCCAGGCGGGGTGCGACGGACGCGCCGAGCACCGCACCGGCGGCCTCGGCCGTGAGGAGGAGCCCGAACTCCACGTTGGTGAGGTGGAGCACGTCCTTCGCATAGAGCACCAACATCGTCATGGCCGCCATGCCCAGGAGGTTCATGACCCCGAGCGCGATGGCGAGCGAGCGGAGGAGACGGTGGGCGAAGAGCCAGCGCAGACCTTCCCGAATGTCGGATCGGACCGTCGGGGTCGGAGCGGCCGTTCGCTCCGGGCGGAACGATCCGCGCAGGGTGAGGGCCAGGGCGGCGGCGGCCGCGAACGAGGCCGCGTCGATGAGGAACGGGGCGGCGATCGCGGCGGTGAACAGCCAGGCGCCGAGCGGCGGTCCGACGAACTGGTTGGCGACGATCTGGGACCCTTCGAGTCGGCTGTTGGCGGTTTCGAGCTGATCCTCGGTGACCACCGACGGCAGGATCGCCTGCGACGCGTTGTCGAACACGGTTTCGCCGATGCCCAACGAGAAGCTCACGATGACGAGGAGCGGGATCGACTCCAGATCGGCGATCAGCGCGAATCCGAGCAGCCCCATCGCCGCGAAGCGGAAGGCGTCGACGACGGCCATGGCGCGCCGCCGGTCGGTGCGATCGGCGATGACGCCGCTGATCAGTGAGAACAGCAACCAGGGCAGGGAACCGGCCGCGGTCACGAGGGCGACCGTCGTCGGCGAACGGGACAACGACCGAGCGAGCAGTGGCAGCGCCCCGAGGATGACCCCGTCGCCCAGGTTCGAGATCGTTCCCGCAGTCCACAGGCGAGCGAAGTTCCCTCCGAGGGACCGGCGCGCCATCGCGGGAGCATATTGGCTGATTGTCCTGCCCGTCGGTGGCTGTCGGAATACCCTTCGCTCGTGGCCGCCTTCCCTGAGCTCGCGATCCTGCGCACGGAGCTCAGCGGTGATGCACTCGCACACCTCGAGCGTCTGGCGGTGTCCTGGCGGCTCCTTTCGGACCTTTCGTTCTCCGATCTCCTCTTGCTGGCGCCGTTGGCTCACGAGGACGGTCACCGGTTCGTCGTGCTGGCTCAGGTGCGACCGACGACCGGCCAGACGTTGTACGTGCACGACTTGGTCGGGCGCATCGTCGACGAGGTGGAACGCCCGGCCCTCGCCCGTTCGTGGCGCCACGCCGAGGTCTTCGAGGGCGACGCCAACATTCTCGGCGGCAAGGAACGCGTCCGGCTCGAGAGCATTCCGGTGCGCTACCGCGGCCGGGAGATCGCGGTCTTGGCCCGCGAGGCGCCCACGACATCCGGGCGCCGGCCGGGTGAACTCGAGCGGTACTACCTCGAGGTCTACGACCGTCTCGTCTCGATGGTGGCCCACGGCAGCTTCCCGTTTGCGCGGGAGGAGGTCGAGATCGAAGGCGCACCTCGGGTCGGAGACGGCGTGATCGTCCTCGACGCCGACGGTGGCATGCGGTACGCGAGCCCCAACGCCGTGAGTTCACTGCACCGGATCGGCATTCACGCGTACACGTCGGGGGTGCGCCTGAGCGAGATCGGCTTCGACGAGGCCGCGGTCGACACGGCGGTACGCGGTCGTCTGCCCGTCCTCGAGGAAGTCGAACGGGACGAGGCGTCGGTCCTCGTACGGGTCATCCCGCTGCTCGATGCCTGGAAACCCGCGGGAGCGCTCGTGCTGCTGCGCGACGTGACCGACCTCCGCCGCCGCGACCGCATGCTGATGTCGAAGGACGCGACGATCCGCGAGATCCACCACCGGGTGAAGAACAACTTGCAGACGATCGCGTCGTTGTTGCGGCTCCAGGGCCGGCGCGTCGATTCCCGCGAGGCGCGTACCGCGCTGGCGGAGTCGGAGCGGAGAATCCGGTCCATCGCGATCGTGCACGAGACCTTGTCGCGCGAGGCGCGGGAGTCGGTCGACTTCGGTCAGATCATCAAGCAGCTCGTGCGCTTGGTGGAAGAGTCGGTGTCCACCGGCGACGGCGGGCTGCGGTTCGAGGTGGTGGGCGATGCCGGCGAGCTACCGGGGGAGCTGGCAACTCCGCTCGCGGTCGTGCTCAACGAACTGATGCAGAACGCGGTGGATCATGCGTTCCCGCACGGGGAGGACGACGACGCCGTGCACGGCAACGTGGAAGTGCGGCTCCAACGCCGACCGGGCGTGGTCGATGTCGATGTCGTCGACGACGGCGTCGGACTCGCCGAGGGCTACACCCTCGCGTCGGGCCAGGGGCTCGGGATGTCGATCGTGCAGGCGCTCGTGACCGGCGAACTCGGCGGGGAACTCGACGTGAGTCCCGGCGACAACGGTCGGGGCACTCGATTCCACGTTCGGATCCCGTTCGCGACCGCCGCCGCGACCAAGGTCGTGGAACCCTCGTAACGGGCTTTCAGCCCGCCGCCCGGACGTCCGGGCGGCTCAGAATCTGTCAGCCGGTTTTCTGGTCGGCGAGCCAGGTCTTGCGGAGCTTCCGACGCTCCTCTTCGGTGGTGCCGCCCCAGACGCCGGCTTCCTGGTTCGTCGCCAGCGCGAACTCGAGGCATTGGCCGTGGACCGGGCACACGTCGCAGATCTCCTTGGCCGCATCGATCTGGTCGAGCGCGATGCCGGTGGCGCCGATGGGGAAGAAAAGCTCCGAGTTCGAGTCCCGACACAGCGAGCGCGTGCGCCAATCTTCGGCGTCCCAGTCATGCGTGCGAATCCAGGTCAGTGCCACTACGCGCCTTTCGGTCGGGGCTTGTACCGTTCACAAGCCGTGTCTCCGGGCTCACGCCTCGAAGCAGCATTGACGCTACGGCCGCGCGAGAACACGTTGCAAGAGGTCTGACCTGCCGTTTTGCAGACGCCGTGCGAATACGCTGCCGGAATGGCAAATTCCACCACCCTCGTCATGGGTCATCGGGGGGCACCCCGGCGGGCCCGGGAGAACACGATCGAGGCCTTCGAGTTGGCTCGAGAAGAAGGTGCCGACGGCGTCGAACTCGATGTTCATCTGAGCCGGGACGGCGTGCTCCTCGTCCATCACGATGCCGCGATCGACGGGTTCGGAGTCCTGGCCGAGCATCCCATCGACGCCATTCAGGGGTCGTTTCCGTGGTTGCCGACCCTCGAGGCGGTGCTCGACGCCTGTGCCGGTCTGTTGGTGAACATCGAGATCAAGAACTCGCCCAGGGACGCGGATTTCGATCCGTACGAGGCGGCCAGTCAGGCCGTGGTGGACCTGCTGCGCCGGCGGGACGGCGTCGATCGCGTGTTGGTGTCGTCGTTCCACCTGCCCTCGATCAATCAGGTCCACGCGCTCGCGCCGGAGATCGCGACCGGCTACCTCGCGGTGATGGATCCGGCGCCGGTTGACGCGCTCGTCGCCGCGATCGCGGGCGGCCACCGGGCCATTCATCCGTTTTTCGGCGTGCTGGCCGACCGGGGTGCGGTCATGGTCGTCGAGGAGGCGCATACCGTCGGCATCCAGGTGAACACCTGGACGGTCAACGAGCCCGAGGAGATCGTGCGGCTGGCCGAAGCGGGTGTCGACGCCATCATCACCGACGTCCCCGCAGTTGCCCGCGAGGCGCTCGGCTAGGTCTGGGACCGGGTGGCACCCACCCAACTCTGGTGGAGCGAGGCGTACACGCCGCCGAGCGCGACGAGTTCGTCGTGGGTGCCGTGCTCGACGATGCGGCCGGCATCGAAGACCACCACGACATCGGCGGCCTCGGCGGTGGAGAGTCGGTGGGCGATGCTGACCGTGGTGGCCGCCGCCGCGACCCGCAGCAGTGCGGTGGTCAACGCCCGTTCGGTTTCCGGGTCGACCGCGCTCGTCGCCTCGTCGAGGATGAGCAGCCCGGGGTGCGCGATATGAGCTCGGGCGAGCGCGATCAACTGGCGTTCACCGACCGAGAGACCGTCGCCCCGTTCGCCGACCTGGGTGTCGAGCCCGTGCGGCATCCGAGCGAGCCAGTCGTCGAGGCCGAGCTGGACGAAGGCGTGCTCGATGTCGCGATCGGTCGCATCGAGGCGGCCCACCCGGACGTTTTCCCGAATCGTCGTGTCGAACAGGAATCCGTCTTGGGGGATGAGTCGGATCGCACTGCGCCGCGAGGGTCCGGACACCGCCCGCAGGTCGGTGCCGCCCACGGCGATGGATCCGCCGGTCGGGTCGGCCAGCCGGCAGAGGAGCGACGCGAACGTCGTCTTGCCCGAACCGGTCTCACCGACGATCGCCACGTTGGTCCCGGCCGCGATCTCGATCGAGACGTCGATCAGGACCGGACCGCCGGTGCGGTACGAGAAGTCGACGTGATCGGCGCAGATCGCGAGCGGCCCGGCCGGGAGTGAGGAGCCCTTCGGGTCATCGGCCACGTCGATCGGGATGTCGAGCACATCGAGCACCTTGCGCCAGCCGGCGATCGCGGTCTGGGTCTGGTCGATGATCTCGCTGATCTCCGCGATCGGGAACAGCAGCAAGTTCATCAGGAACGCGAACGCGATGACCGTGCCCAGGTCCAGGCCGAGTTGCACGCCCGAGAAGGCCGAGACCGCGACGACCGCAGCCAGCGCGAGCGAGCCGAACATGTCGCCGACGGGGAACATCAAGGCGAAGTAGCGGCCGGCCTCCCGGTGCGCGAGGTAGAGGTCCTGGATCCGATGGTGGAGCCGGTCGCGCGCCCGGTTTTCGAGCCCGTAGGCCCGCACCGCGGCCGCGCCGGTGATGGTCTCGGAGAACTCGCCGAGCATGTCGCCGGTGCGGACCCGGACCTTGTCGTACGCCACGAGTTGGCGACGCTGGAGAAACCGCAGGATCGGGATGACCGGGAGAAATGCCACGATCGTGATCAGCGTGAGCTGCCACGAGTAGATCGCCATCACGATCAGCGTCCCGGTGACGAGCGCGGTATTGACGACCCAGCTGATCGCGCCCCAGTTGACGAACCGGGCCAGCGTTTCGATGTCGCTGGTCACTCGGGAGACCAGGATGCCGCGCTTGGTCTCGTTCTGCTCGGCCACGCTGAGTCGGTGGATGTGCTCGAACACCCGGACCCGGAGCGAGAAGAGGGCGCCTTCGGCGGCCCGTACGAGGCGCAGGTACGTGATGCGGGACAACACCATGAGGACGAGCACCCCGACCGCGCTCAGCGCACAGGCGGTGATCACGAACGTGGCGCGGAAGCCGCCGCGGTGGAGGACGCCGCGATCGAGCACTTGTTGGATCGCGACCGGAATCAGGAGCTTGCCGGCCGCGACCGCGCCGGCGAAAGCCAGCGACACTCGGATGCCTTCACGGATTTCGGGCATGACCGCGACGCCCTTGCGCAGCACCGCGAGGCCGCCCGAAGGTCGGGTCTCCGCGCGGTCCTCCCCGTCGGTCTCGGCGTCGGCGTCGGGTGTCGGCGCGCTTCGGTGCGCGTGACTGCGATCCACCAACTCGTCGAACGCGCTGTCGTGGGCGGTCTCGGCGAGCGCGTCGAGCGCCGCGTCGTTCTTGCGGTTCATGTCGATCCCACGCGGGGCACGGAGTCCACCGCGACCTCGTCGTCGTCGGCGCTCGGGGCCACGCTGTCGTAGGCCGAGAGCATCGCCACATACTCGGGGTCCGTCGCGAGCAGTTCGGCGTGGGTGCCATTGGCAACGATGCGACCCTGGTCCATCCGCACGATCCGGTCCGAGAGTTCGACCGTGGACCGCCGGTGCGCGACGACGAGCGTCGTCATGCGGAGTTCGCCGCGCAGAGCGTTGAGGATTCGCGCCTCCACTCGGGGATCGACCGCCGAGGTCGCGTCGTCGAGGACCAAGAACTGGGGGCGGCGGGCGATGGCCCGGGCGAGCGCGAGCCGTTGCCGTTGGCCGCCGGAGAGGGTGACGCCCCGCTCGCCGAGCATCGTGTCGAGACCCTCGGGAAGGTGGGACACGAAGCGCTCGGCCTGAGCGACGCGCAGCGCGGCCTCCAGGCGATCATCACCGTGATCCGTGCCGACGAGGACGTTCTCACGCACGGTGTCGGCGAACACGAACGACTCCTGGAACACGAGGGCGAGGAGGTCGCGTCTCGCCTCGCGCTGGAGGCGGTCGGGGACGAGTCCGTGGACCCGGATCGTGCCCTGGTCCGGCGCGTCGAGCCCGACCAACAGCTCGCACAACGTGCTCTTGCCACACCCCGTCGGCCCGACGAGCGCGACGATCTCACCCGGCGCGATGGTCAGGTCGATGCCGGCGAGGACGGGGTCGCCGATCGGGTACGAGAAGTGGACGTCGCGCGCCACGACGTCGGCGGGCGTCGCCGGTGGGGTGGCGTGGTCGGCGGGGGCATCGGCGTGGGGCGCGGCGAGCAGCCGGTCGAGACGCTCGGTGGACACGACCGCGCGCGGCATCTCCTCGAGCAGGAACCCGACGACGCGCATCGGGAACGCGAGCAACGTGAACAACGCCATCGCCTGGACCACGTCACCCGGCGAGATCACCCCTTCGGAGATCCGCCAACTGCCGACGGCCAGGATCGCGATGATCCCGAGGTTGGGGAGGGCGTCGAGTGCGGGTTCGAAGAACGCCCGCAGGCGGCCGACCTCGATGCGCTCGAGCCGGAGCGCATCGGCCGCGACCGAGAGACGGGTGATCTCATGGTCTTCGAGCCCGAGCGACTTGACCGCGAGCGCACCGTCGAAGCTCTCGTGCGCGATGCCCGACACGTCGCCCACGTGCGCTTGCACCGCCGCGGCGGGGCGCTCGACCCGGCGGGTGTAGTAGCGGTTGAGCAAGGCCATCGTCGGAAACAACACGACGCCGACCAGCGCGAGGATCGGGTCGACCGCAACCAGCGCGATCACCGAGAAGATGATGAGGACGAGGAGGCCGGTGGAGAAGGGGAGCGGGTTGACCACCTCGGTCGCGGCCAACACGTCGGCGTCGGCGTGGGCCAGCAGCTGTCCGGTCGAGACCGAGCGGTGGAACTCCAAGGGCACCGCGAGGAAATGGTCGGCGATACTCCGACGCAGCCAGGCTTGGCCGAGCCACGTGGTCTTGCCCGCGAAGTAGCGACGCGTGATCGTTCCGATCCCGCGCATGAACGCGACGATCATGATCAACGCCACCCAGTTCCAGGTCGTCGCGTGGGACACGCCGGTGGAATTGAAGCTCGGGGTGAGCACCTTGTCGGTCACGCGGCCGAGCACGAGGGTCCCGAGGACCGACGCGCCGGCATAGATGATGGCGCCGACGATCGCGATCGAGAACGGCAGCGGGTTCAGCTTCACGAAGCGCCAGAGGACACGAAGGCCCCGGCGGATGACGTGACGAGGAACCTCGTCCGGCTCGGCGACGGACTCCGGGTCCACGTCGGGCACTGCGGCCGTCATGGTGTGACCAGCGTGAGCGCGTCGGGGACGTAGGCGATGTCGAGCCGGCGGACGTCGCCGAGGTAGTCGCCGTCGACTTGATACGGGAACGGTTCGTCACTGGTGATCGTGGCCGTCGTGACGCCGTCGCGTTGGGTGATGTCACGGTGGCGGTGGAGGAGTCGGGGG
>JAENVU010000122.1 GCA_016650415.1 Acidimicrobiia bacterium | reverse complement strand
TGGTGGGCACGTAGTGGGCACGTCGACCGATCCGACAGCGATCCGGGACCAGTCCGAGGCCCCTGACCAGGACTTTTTCGGTGGAGACGGTGGGACTCGAACCCACGACTTCCTGCTTGCAAAGCAGGTGCTCTAGCCAACTGAGCTACGTCCCCGAGGGGTCCCCATCGTAGAGGAACCGCCTCACGGACTTTGGTCCCGACTCAAGCGGAGCCGGCGAGGTGCCGAAATCCCGGGTCCGACGACCCTGGAGGAACTGATGAGCACGATCGACGGCGACGAGGCGGCCCTGATCGCCAACGCGCAGGGAGTCATCGGCGATGGCGAGACCGTGCGGCAGGCCGGTGTGTTCAACCGGCCCGCGGTCAACAACGGCATGATCGACGGCGACATCCTCGGTGGCGTCACCGGCGCGGTCATCGGCGGGATGCTTGCGCACAAGTCCCAGTCGAAGAACGGTCTCATGACCATGAAGGTGGTCGTCGCGGTGACCGATGAGCACATCCACGTCATCAACTGGGGTGAGGCAGCCGACCCGAATCGGATCGCACACACCTTCGATCGCGCCACCACGAAGGTCACGTCGCATCATGTCGGTGTCTCCCGCTCCCTGAAGCTGGCCGACAAAGAGAGTGGAGTCCACATCAAGCTCGAAGGCAGCGCCGGCCGGATGCTCAAGCAGTCCGGCCCCGACGCGAGCGTGATCGAAGCCCTCGTATCCTGACCGGATACCGCCCCACGGCAACGTGAACCGAACAGGAGATCGAACGATGCAAAAGACTTCGGACGAACAGGGTCTGATCCAGAACGCGCAAGCGGTCCTCGGGGACGAGCGTGTCCTCGCCGCCGGAACCTTCGCGCTCCAGGACCTCGTGTACGCCCAAGCCGCGGGCCTCACCGCGGGCGGCCTGCTCGCGGAGTCGCTCCCCGGTGCCGCCGACGCCGCGGCCTCGGTCGCCGCCTCGAGGACCGCCGTCAAGGCGGCCGCGGCCGCACAGGGCGTGACCGTGAAGCTCATCGTCGCAGTGACCGACGCGCACATCTACGTCATGAAATGGGGCCCCGAGCCGACGAACGACCGGATCGTGCACACGTTCGGCCGTGCGACCACCGCCGTGAAGATCACGAAGTTCGGGTTGTCGCGCGTCGTGCACCTCGAGGATTCATCGACGGGCGAGGAAGTCGAGCTCCATGCATCCGTCGCGCGCTGGACCCGTCAGAGCGGCCCCGACAAGCATGTTCTCGAACTGCTCGCGGCTGCCTGAACCTGCTCCCCTCACACTGCCGTGGCCATCTCGGCGAGCGTCATGACCGTGCGCCAGTTACGTACCGTGCCCTGAATCCCGAGCCGTTTCATCATCGGTTCGACCAGCTTCGACTTCCCCATGCCATTCGGCGTCGACAGGTACGCGTCGATGCCGACCACGACCACTTCGTCCGGCGCGTAGGTCGCGGGATCAACCGCGTCGAGCGTCGGGCGACTGGTGTCGTAGAGGAAGCCGACCGAGACCTTCGTCGGGTCCGTGACCCGGTCCGGCCATGGATTCGCGTCGAGCACACCCTGGAGTTGTGCCGCGGTGCGCACGACGACGGTCGTATCGATCCCGGTGCCGTCGAGAATCGCGTCGTGCAATTCGGTGCCGACCCGAGCCGCACCCTTGCGTGACGTGAACACCACGTTGCCGCTCTGGATGTAGGTCTGGACGCCGGCACAGCCGCACCCCGCCGCGATCGTGCGCAAGGCATCCATCTTGAGGGTGCGGCCACCGACGTTGATCCCGCGCAGCAACGCGACGTAGGTGGTCACGGACAGCCGCCTACTTGTAGCCCACCATGATGTGGGTCATCCACGCCTCGGGCGCGGCCGAGAGCAGCGTGCTGAGATCGAAGTAGTCGTGCCAGCGCACGATCTGGCCGTCGCGGATCTCGTGGACCGACACGAACGGCAGGGTCACCGACTCGCCGCTCTCCCAGTACCAGGACTCACTGTGCTCGGTGATGACCATGTCGCCATCGGCCACGATCGGGCCGTCGTGCAACTCGTACTTCGCCAGTGGTTCGAGGCCGAGGCGGAGCCGCGCCGAGACCTCGGCCGGCCCGTAGGCCCCTTCTTCGGGGGCGGGCACGTCGGTGTAGTGACCGTCGGCCGTGAAGTACGAGCCCACGGCATCGAAGTCCCGGCGGGCCAGATCTCCCCAGAATCGCTCGATCAGGGCTTTGTTCTCTGTAGGTGTCGTCACGGGGGGCACTCTAGGAGCCCCTCACGAACCGCGAAACTCCTGACAAATCGGACCGTGGGCGTCAAGCGCCGGGCCGATCCGGCCGACAAACTGGCGCATGATGCGTACCGACGCGCGCCCCGGCGCCGACCTCACCGAGGCCCACGAGCTCGCCGGCGCGCTGCGCCATGCGCTCAACCAGGTCTTGCGGGGCAAACCCGAACCGGTCCGTCTCGCGACCGTGGCCCTCCTCTCCGGCGGCCACCTCCTCGTCGACGACGTCCCCGGCGTCGGCAAGACCCTCCTAGCGAAGACCATCGCGCGGGCTGCGGGCGGTTCGTTCCGGCGCGTGCAGGCGACGCCCGACCTCCTGCCTTCCGAACTCACGGGCGTCTCGATCTTCCATCTCGCGGGCAACGAGTGGGAGTTCCGACCCGGACCGCTCTTCGCCAACGTCGTGCTCGTCGACGAACTGAACCGCGCGACTCCCCGGACCCAGTCGGCCTTGCTCGAAGCAATGGAAGAGCACCAGATCACGGTCGACGGCATCACCCGCCCGCTTCCGGATCCGTTCTTCCTGGTCGCGACGCAGAACCCGTTCGAGACTGCAGGCACATTCCCGCTGGTCGAAGGCCAGCTTGACCGGTTCACGATCGTCACCGAGATCGGCGCGCCCGATGCGGGCACCGAGCGAGAGTTGCTGCTCGGCGCCGGCGGCGACGCGGCACTCAACGAGCTCGAGCCGGTGACCGATCCGGTCCAGCTCGCGGCAGCGATCGCGGCGGTGCGGACGACCCACTGCGCGCCCGAGGTTGCCGATTACACGGTTGCGATCGCCAACGCGACGCGCGCCAACGGCAACATCGCCATCGGTGCGAGCCCGCGCGCGTCGCTCGCGTTGTTGCACGCCGCGCAGGCCCATGCGGTCCTCGAAGGCCGCACGTACGTTGTGCCCGACGACATCGCGCGGCTCGCCGTTCCCGTCCTCGCGCACCGGCTCGTCCTGCGCGACCCCGGTCGCCTCGAGGAAGCGCGTGCCTTGATGCACTCGGTGCTGCAGACCGTGCCCATCCCTCGCCCGTGACCCGGTGACGCCCGGCCCCGACTCCCAGGGTGGATTCCCGCGGCCGATCATCGTGCCGAAGGCGGCGGTGATCCTCGAACTCATCGGCCTGGCCCTGTTCATCGTCGCCCGCACGACCGGCGCCGGGTGGGACATCGTGCTGCTCTGCGGCATCATCGCGGTCGTCCTGACCGGGTCCGCGCTCCCGGCATTCGTGCTGGCGCGGGTGACCATCGCGGCCCGCGGTCCGGCCGATGCCACCGTCGGCCGACCCCTCCCGCTCACCCTGAGCGTCACCGGCCGGGCCGTGAAGATCCAGATCCTCACCTTCGATTCCGATTGGATACGCGTCGACGCTCCCGGCACCGGGCCAATCGTCGTGACTCCGCAACGCCGAGGAGTCCTCACCCACCTTCGGGTCGAGGTCGTCACCGCCGCGCCGCTCGGCCTGGCCCGATGGCGTCGACGTTTCCGCGTCGCGCTCACGGCCCCGATCGACGTCGCGCCGCGCCGGGAACCCACTCGGTGCCCCATCGTGATCGGCGACACCCTCACGCCGTCCGACACCGAGGCCACCACCAATGGCGGCAACGACCTCACGCGGGGCGTCCGCGAGTACGTCGACGGCGATCCCATTCGGTCCGTGCACTGGCCCGCGACCGCACGCACCGGCACGGTGATGATCCGCGAACTCGAGGGGCCCCGCCGCCCCCACGTCGTGATCATCGCCGACCTGCGCGGACCCGATCCGGAACTCATCGCATCCCGCGCCGCGGGGATGGCCGACGATGCGCTGCGCCATGGTGCCCGCGTCGATCTGGCGACGGCCGAGGCCGACGGTCCTCGATTCGGTACGGTGCCGAGCGCACTCCACGTCGGTCGCCGGCTGGCCCGGGCGGTCGTGGGCCCGCCCGGGAGCGGATCGATCCCTCACGGGGCGACGGTGCACCACCTCGGCGGGGTGGTTCCATGACCGATCCGCAGGACATCATCGAACTCCGCATCGCAACCTGCATCGCCGTTGTCGCCGCCGCGATCGCCGCGCTCCAGGAAGGCGCGGCGACCGGGTCCTTGTGGATCGCCACGACTGTCGGTCTTCCGGTCGCATGCTTCATCGGCTACCGGGTCCGCGCGACCCGCCCGCTCCCGCTCCGGATGCTCCAATCGATCATCGCGATCCTGATCCTCGTGCTGTTCGTGAGCCGGATCGGCCATGTCACCGATCTCGCGGCCTTGCAGATCCCGCTCGCGCAATCATTCCTCTGGTTGCTGGTGCTCCACGCGCTCGACATGCCGAACCGGCGTGGCCTCCTCGTCCTCCTGGTCGCGAGCCTGGTGCTGATGGCACTCGCCGGAGTGCTGTCGATCTCCATGGCGATTGCGCCCTGGCTCGTCATCTGGGCGTTCGCCGCGCTCGTCTCGCTGGTCCTCGCGTACCGGGCCGAGCTCGAAGAACTTCCCGCGCTCGGCCGCGCGGCCCCGACCTTCGACCGGTCCTCGGTGCTGGTTCCGTTGGGTGTACTCGTGGTCGTCCTGGCCGTAGGATTCGCCGTGTTCATGGTCGTCCCCGTTGCCGGCACGAATCGGGCCATCACATTCCCGGCCCAGCTCCCCAACGATTCACCGGTGCGCTCGAACGGCGCGCTCGTCAACCCCTCGCTCGGCCCGAGCGACCCGGGATCGTCCAACGGCAGCAGCAAGAGCGGCGCGACCAGCTTCGGGTACTTCGGCTTCTCCGACCGGCTCGACACGTCGTTGCGCGGCCGTCCGGACGACACCTTGGTCATGCGAGTGCGCGCGTCGTCACCGGACTTCTGGCGCGGTCAGACCTTCGACCAATGGGACGGCCGGGTGTGGCACCTGAGCGACGACACCCCGCGGCTCGTCCGGAACGGCGAGCCCATCGGCGTGCCCCGGGTGCCGCTGGACGGGCCGACGCAAACGGCCGTCGATGTCGACGACCTGACCCAGACCTACTACCTCGAGGTCAACGGACCGAACTCGATCTTCGCGGCCAGCGAGGCGCGGAAGGTGTACTTCCCCGAGCGATCGATCTTCCAGAACGTCGACGGCACGCTGCGCGCCGGTGTTCGCCTCGATGCCGGCGCCATCTACACCGTGGTGAGCGAGCGACCGCTCGTGACCGCGGCGACGCTCCGCGCCCCGCGACCCGACACTTTGCCCCTCGACATCGCGACCACCTACGCAGCCCGGCCGATCACCACCGAGCGAGTGCGCGACCTCGCCCACACGATCACCGCCAACGCGCCGACGACCTACGACAAGGTGTTGGCCATCGAAGCCTGGCTCGCCGCGAACACCAAGTACTCCCTCGACATCCCCCGTTTGCCGAAGGGCGCGGATGCGGTGGACCAGTACGTCTTCGTCGACCGGCGGGGATTTTGCGAACAGATCGGCACCACCCTCGTCGTGATGCTGCGCGAGTTGGGGATCCCCGCGCGGCTCGGCGTCGGCTACGCACCGGGCGAGCGCAACCCCTTCACCGGCCTGTACGAGGTGAAGGCCAGCGACGCCCACGCCTGGGCCGAGGTCTACTTTCCTGGTATCGGATGGCAGACCTTCGATCCCACCGCCAACGTTCCGCTCGCGGGTGACTCCCAGCTCGACGCGGCCGGCTCGGGGGCATTGAGCTACCTCAGCGCCCGGCTGCACATTCCGACCGATGTCCTGGCGGCGCTTCCGATCCTCGCTGGCTTGATCACGCTCGTCCTCGCCGTCCGCCAGCTCCGTCGCCGTCCCCGCAGGGTGGCGATCTCCCGATCCTGGGCCTCGACCCGTCTCGCTCGGCTCGAGCGTCTCGGCACTCGCCGCGGGCGACCCCGCGCGCCGAGCGAGACCACTCCGAACTTCGTGCGGGCGCTCGGCAGCATCGCCCATCAGCACGCCACCGACCTCGCTCGCGCCGGTGCGACGATCGACGCCGCCATGTTCGCGCCCGATCCCCCCACCTCCGACGAATGCGACACCGTCGACGCGCTCCTCGACGCGATCGAAGCCGAGTGGACGACGCGTGGGCATCCGGAGGACCTCGTGCCGAGCGGCCGGGCGCCGGGAACCAGGTCGGGTCGCTGAGCGTCCTACCCTCGAACCGATGAGGGGAACGGAATGAGCGACGAACCGATGGTGTCCGAACCAACCGCGCCCCGCGCGTCCGCGCGTCTCGGGACACCGGCGCGCGTGGTCGCCATCGTGGTCGCCACCGTCGTAGTCCTCGGGGGCGCGCTCTTCCTGA
>JAENVU010000121.1 GCA_016650415.1 Acidimicrobiia bacterium | reverse complement strand
GTGAACGCCGGCGCGATCTACTGCTCCACGAGCGGATACGGCCAGACCGGACCCCGTTCGCAGTGGGCCGGTCACGACCTCAACTACCTCGCGGTCGGTGGCTATCTGGATTGCTCGGGCCGCGACGGCGAGGGCGGTCCGGCGCTGCCCGGTGCCACGGTCGCCGACAGCGCGGGCGGAGGTATGCAGGCCGTCATCGCGATCCTCGCGGCACTCGTCGCCCGCAACGCCACCGGCGAGGGAGCGACGCTCGACGTCTCGATCGCCGACGGTGTGGTGTCGCTCATGTCCCTGAATGTCGACGAGTACCTCGCGACCGGCGACATCCCGGGGCCACGTCACAGTCTGTTGACCGGTCGGTACGCGTGTTATGACGTGTATCCCTGCGGTGACGGGAAGTGGGTCGCGGTCGGCGCGATCGAGCCGCATTTCTTCGCGAACCTGTGCCGGGCGTTGGGCTGTGATCAGTGGATCGACCACCAGAACGACGACGCCGTGCAAGACGAGATCCGGGCCGATTTCCGTGCAGCCCTCGCCGCGAAGTCGCGTGACGAGTGGGTCGCAATCCTCGGCCCGGCCGACACGTGTGTGTCCGAGGTCGCGACGGTGCCCGACATCACGGCCGACGAGCACTTCCGCGCGCGTGAGGTGTTCATCACCGCGACCCGACCCGACGGCGAGACGTTCGAGCAGGTGGGATGGACGCTCGCGGGCGCCAACCGGGTCCAGCCCGGGCCGGCCGTGCGCGAGCCGACGTTCGACGACACCGCCGTGGTGCTCGCCGCCGCCGGATTCACCCCCGAGGAAATCGCGGCCCTCCGGGGCCAGGAGGACGCACGATGAGCACGGCAGCGTTGCCGCCCGAGGTGGAATCCCTCATCGGGCAGGTGCAGTACGAGGAGATGGGGGAGTTCCCCGTCGAACGCGGCTACGTGTGGACCACGTGCGCGTCGGTCGAGAACGGCAACCCGCTGTACTGGGACGACGCCGTCGCGCAGGACATCACCAACGGCCCGATCGCACCGCCCACGATGCTGTCGGCCTGGTTCCGGCCTCACCACTGGAGCCCCGGTCGCGACGTCCAGCCGATGCCGTTGCAGGTGCACTTCGACCTCAAGGAGATCTTCGGTCTCCCGGAGGCGGTGATGAGCGACAACACGATCATCTTCTACGAACCGGTGCGCATGGGTGATCGGCTTCGCACTCGACAGATCCTGCGATCGGTGTCCGAGCCCAAGACGACGAAGCTCGGCGCCGGTCGGTTCTGGGTCATCGACGTCGAGTACCTGAACCAGCGTGACGAACTCGTCGGCGTCGAGTCCTATACCGGTTTCGGTTACCGCCGGGAAGGGAGCCCGGAATGAGCGCACCCCTCACCTTCGATGCGGTCCATGCCGGCGATGATCTGCCCGAACTCTCCTACGACGTGACCGCGACCACGATCGTGCTCGGTGCGCTCGCGGCCCGCGATTGGCGACCGATGCACCATGACTACGACTTCGCGGTCAACCGCAACGGCACCCAGGACATCTTCATGAACACGCCGAACCAAGCCGCGTGGTTCGAGCGCTACGTGACCGACTGGACCGGCCCGAAGGGTCGCCTCGGCCGGATGACGTTTCGAATGTCGGGCTCGGTCTTTCCGGGCGACACCATGACGTTGCGCGCGACCGTCGAGAGCACCGAGACCGACTCGGCCGGGTGTGGGTGGGCGAAGCTCGCCGTTGCCCTCACCGTGGCCGGGGAGGTCAAGACCACCTGCTCCGTCCGGGTCGCGATCCCGACCGACGGCGACGACAACCCGTGGACCCGACGCGGCGACCAGTGGGTGCCATGAGCCGTCGCCGCCCGATCACACGTCGCACCGTCACCCCGCGTACCAGCCTCACGACCAGGAAGTAACCATGGATCTCGATTTCTCCGCCGAACAGGACATGCTCCGCGAGATGGTGCGCGGGCTCTGCGCCTCGGCGTCGTCGCTCGACACCGTGCGCGAGTTCGAAGACGACCCGGTCGGATACTCGACCGATCTCTGGCGTCAACTCGGCGAGTTGGATCTCCTCGGCCTCATGCTCCCGGAGGAGTACGGCGGCTCGGGGATGAGTGCGCTCGAAGGCTGTGTCGTCTACGAGGAGTTCGGTCGCGCGCTGGTCGCGTCGCCCCATTTCGTCAGCGCGGTGATGGGCGCCGGGGTGCTCCTACGCGCCGGTTCCGACGCCCAACGCCACGCGTTGATCCCGGGGATCGTTGCCGGGACCGAGATCCTCACGACGGCGTGGCTGGAAGCGGAGGGTGGCTTCGGCGCCCGGAGCGTCCGCACGACCGCGACCGCGGAGGGCGATGGTTTCCGCCTCGACGGTGAGAAGTGGCACGTGCCGTTCGCGAGTTCCGCGACCCGCGTCGTCGTGCTCGCACGCACGGGTCCCGGCGACGACGCGGTCGACCTGTTCCTCGTGGATCCGCAGGCCGCGGGGGTGAGCCTGCAGCAACAGTTCACGCTCGCGTCGGACACCCAGTACGCGGTCACGCTCGCCGGTGTGCTGGTCACCGAGGCCGACCGCATCGGCGCGGCGGGAACCGGTTGGGAGACCTGGAACGCGACCCTCCTCGAGGGCGCGGTCTTCCTCGCGGCGCAGGCGATCGGCGGTGCCCGGGCCGCGCTGGAGATCACCAATCAGTACGCGAAGGATCGTGAACAGTTCGACAAGCCGCTCGGTGCGTTCCAGGCGATCGCGCACTACCTCGCGGATGCTTCGACCGCGGTCGAGGGCGGCGAGATCCTCGTCCACGAAGCAGCGTGGGCCCACGCGAACGGTCAGTCGATCGAGCAGCTCGCGCCGATGGCGAAGCTGTTTGCCGGACGGACCTACCGGGACGTGACGGCCATGGGCGAGCAGATCTTCGGTGGCGTCGGCTTCACGTTGGAGTACGACATCCAGCTGTACTTCCGGCGAGCCAAGCAGGCGCAGATCTCCTGGTGGGACGATCGCATCCTCGAAGAACGCATCGCCGCCACCATCCTCGACCGGTAGAGGCTGCGCCACTCAGGACCGGCCCGGACGTCTCACGCCCGACACCGTGGCGCAGCCGTGGCCCGAGCGGCCCGGCCCACAGGGCCAAGAGCGGAAGTGAACGCGTGGGTCTCGTGCGCGGTCGGGTTATCGAATCAGGCCGAGGCCTTGTTGGCAGTGGGGGCCGCCCCAGTGCTCGACGATCTTGCCGTCGCGCATCCGCAGGATCCCGGTGCCGTTGATCTCGACCGGCTCGCCGGAGGGCGGCAGGTCGTAGAAGGCGGTGCCGGTATGTGTGCCCTTCACCGTCCAGTTCGACACGATGATGTCGCCCGACTCGACGAGGAGGTCCACGGTGAAGACCATGTCGGGGAAGGCCGACTTCGCCTGCTGCCACCACTCCTGCTCTTCGCCGCGCACGTCGGTCCCGACCTTGCCGGGGCTGACGCGCTCGGTCACGTGGCTGTGAAAGTCCTCGGACCAGAAGTCGAAGACCGCGGCACCGTCGCCGGATTCCATCGCCGCGCTGTACTGGCCGAGGATGCGCAGGTTCTCTGACATTCGCCGGTTCCCTTCGCCACGACTGCGGAGCGTCGTGAGGCTACCCGGCGAAACAATTCGTGAGAAAGCTCGTGAGGGGCGGGGTCATCCTCGTGTCGCCGGCCGCACCGATGAGGCGGTTCACGTCCCCGTGGGTCAGCCCGCGAGCGTCGATCGTCGTGGCGGTGATGCCGGCGTTCCGCAACGCGGCGAGGAAGCCCTGCTCGATCGACTGCCGCTGGGCTGTCCCCCGGAATACGCCGATCATGGCGGGGATCCCGATCCCGGGTTTGACGTTGAGGGTGGCCGAGGTCTTCGTGAGGTAATCCGGCTCGTTGCCGAGAGCGACTCGCCACTGCAGCTTCTCGCCGTCGGGTTCGTCGGCTCCGGCGAGCGGCTTGTCGAAGCCTTCGGTGTCGAGGGGACCACCGCAGCGCACGGCGCTGAGCTCGAGTCCGTACGTATGGAGATAGGTCGGATCGACGAGCACGTTCGAGACGATGTCGGCACCGGCGGAGTGTCCGAGGACCGCGAGCTTCGCCGGGTCACCGCCGGAGTCGGCGATGTGATCGTGCACCCAGGCGATCGCGGCGGCAACGTCTTCGTAGTGGTCGGGGTACTGCGCGCTCGTGGGGCTCCCCGGATTGGTCAGGCGGTAGTTGACGCTCACCAGGATCCAACCGTGACCGTTCGCCCACCGCACTTTGTCGGCGATCGCGTTCGCCTTGTCGCCGACCTGGTACCCGCCGCCGTGGACCCATACGACGACCGGGAGGTCACATCCGGTCGTCGGCGCGTGGACATCCAGGCTGGTCAGGTTGGCGGAGACCCCCGGCACCTGCTTGTACGCCACGGTCGCAGTCCGGTCGCCCTCGACGCAGTGGGGCGACGGCGTCGTACTGGTCGAGGTCGTGCTGCCGTGGCGACCGCCACCATCAGACGCACAACCGGTGAGCGCAGTCGCCAGCGCAAGAACGGTGAGCCGTCGGTGCAGCGTCGTCGTCAACATGAGCCGACTGTGCTCCCCGTGTGTGAGGACTCTGTGAGGTGGTCGTGAACCTTCGGTTCAGTTGCCGATCATGCCGTAGGAACTCGTTGGCGTGATCCGCACCACGAGTCGTTGGTCCGCCACCATCGCGGTGCGGTACTCGTCCCAGTTGTCGTGTTCTCCGGCCATCGAACGGTAGAGATCCACGAGTTCGTCGACGGTGGCGTCGTTCGGATCCGACGCGACCGGAGTGAGTACGGCGGGGCCGTCGACCACGACGTACGCCCAGAAGGTGTCGCCGACGACGTAGAGCGAGGCGCGCGGATCGCGCTGCAGGTTCTTGGTCTTCGCTCGGGTTGCAGTCACCGAGATCCGTATCGCGTCGTCGGGACCGACCGCGTACATGATGTTGGAGAGCTGGGGTCGTCCGTCGCGGCGGAGGGTGGTGAGTACCCCTTCGCGGCGGCCGCGGATGAAGTCGAGCGCGTCGGTCAGTTCCATGGCGTCCGAGGGTACGCCGGATGGATGCGTGAGGGCAGGCGGGCTCAGCGCTCCGGCAGGAGATCGTCGCTCAGGCTGGTGAACCACGCATCGACGGGCTCGATTGCACCGACGGGCTCGATGGCACCGACGGGCTCGATGGCGCCGACGGGCTCGATGGCACGGACCGCTTCCGACGATGTCGCCGGGGGACCGGTCTGGAACTCGACTGCCGAGTTCGGTGACACCAGATCCTCGGTCGTGACCGGCGCGGCGGTGCCACCGTCCGCGTCCAGCTGCTCGAGCCAGTTGTCGTCGACGGCTGCCGCGGCCTTGATCTGCCAGAAGGCGTCGTGACCGGCCGACGCCGCGGCGCGGTCGTCGGATGCGGTGTCGATGTCGGTTTCGGCCTGAGGGCTCGGGGATCGTTGCATCTCATGGGTATCGGCAGTGGGGCGGCGGAAACTGAACCGCCCCCGATCGCCACGGTGGAACACGAGATCCGCGCGGGTGCGGAAACCTCACGGTTTCGCGGCTTTTGGCTCCTTCGGCAGGCCGAGAATGCGCTCGCCGATGATGTTGCGCTGGATCTGGCTGGTGCCGCCGGCAATGCGCGCACCGGGGGCAGAGAGCAACCCATCCGCGGCGGGTCCGGCAAGCATCCCCGCGGCCCCGGCTGCGGTGGTTCGTGTGACCGCGGTGTCGAACATCAGCTCGGTGGTGCCGAGCTTCGCGATCGACGCCAGCACCGACGCGACCGGTCCCTGGCGTTCGCCCATGACCTTGAGGTTCGATCCCCGAATCCAGAGGTCGGTGAGGGCCTGGCGGCCGATGGGGTCGAGATCGCCGCCCATCGCGAGCATCGCGTCGAGGCGGCGCTGAAATGCGATGCCGGCGGCGCCGATGTAGCCCCGTTCGTTGGTGAGGGCCGACATGGCCACGGTCCAGCCCATGCCTTCGGGGCCGAGCAGGGCGTCGGCCGGTACCTCGAGATCGGTGAGGAAGACCTCGTCGAACTCGGCGCCACCGTTCATCTGGCGCAGCGCCTGCGTGTCGATCCCGGGGGCGTGCATGTCGACGAGGAAGAACGAGATCCCACGGTGACTCGGGACGGCGGCGTCGGTGCGGGCCAGGAGGATCCCGCGGTCGGCGATCCGGCCGTTCGAGCACCACACCTTCTGGCCGTTGACGACCCATCGGTCACCGTCGCGTTCCGCGCGCGTCGCGAGCGACGCGAGGTCGGATCCCGCCTCCGGCTCGGAGAAGAGTTGGCACCAGACGCGCTCGCCACTGAGAATCTTCGGGAGCTCTTCCGCGCACTGCTCGGGCGTGCCGTAGGCGAGGAGCGCTCCGGCGGTGAGCACATTGCCGACCATGTTCAGCACGGGTGGGACTTCGGCGATCGCGCACGCGGTGACCCACGCGCCGGTGTGCTCGGGGGTCAAGCCCCGACCGCCGTACTCGGTCGGCCAGTGGATCCCGGCGAAGCCGGCGGCGAACAGCTGGGCTTGCCAGGCGCGGCCGGCGTCGGCGAGGTCGGCGGGAAGAATCGCCCCGTAGTCGCGCGGTGCACCGGCGCGGTTGCTGTCGAGCCAGGCGGAGGCGGTGCGCGCGAACTCGTCGACAGTGATCATGGCGCGCAGCGTAGGAGTTGTCGGGCGCATGGCGCCCAGGCCTCAGGGGGGAGCGGTCGCGGCGTAGATTCAGGTGCATGACCAAGTCGCTCGAAGATGCCCGCAAAGAGTTGGACGACGAGTTCCAGTCGGTCCGCAAAGGTCTGCGCAAGATCCACGAAGAACTCGAGAAGCTCGACAAGGCGGGCCCCGAGGACGACCTCGAGGGCATGCTCGACGACTTCGAGGGCTTCGTGAAGAAGATCCGCACGGGCGGGCTCCTCGGTGGTGGCGCCAAGGGTCATCGCAAAGCCCTCAAGGAATACCGGGAGCTCACCCAGGGCTGAGTCACCGGGCCGACCCGAGAGGGTCCATCAGTTGCGGTGGGTGTGGGGTTTCGTTTTCACCGTCGGGCAACGGGGGAGACGGAGATGTTCGGATTCGGACGCCGGCGACGGCAGGAGCGCGACGAGTTCTTGCTCGTCCATTCGAAGATCGCGGCGATCCATGGTGACCTGCTCCGGCGCGACGAAGAGCTGATCGACGCACTCAGCAATCTGACCAGTGCGACCGAACGCGTCGGCGAACGCCTGGAGTCGGAAACCTCGGTGCTGGCGGTGTTGCACCGGATGATCGAGGGGCGTGAGCAGCCGGCGATCGATCTCACCAAGGAGCGGGTGCTCGGCAGTTCGGTCTCGGTCGACGACGACCTGCCGAACAACTCGACGTTCGTCTCCCGCCGCATCTACTGATTCCCCGCGCGGACCGGGACTTTCGCCACTGGTTCGCGGCGGCTTCGACGCGCACAGTCGAGGGAAACGACAAGGAGTCCCCATGACTGAGATGGCCACCGAACGCCGTGAGACCGTCGAGGAACTGACCACCAAACTCCGTGAGGTCGAGCACCTCATGATCGAGTTGGGACGCGACACGATCGATGCGTTGGTCGACGCGGCCCGCGCCCGAGTCGATGCCCTCCGGGTACAACTGGACCTGGGTCGCATGGATGCACGCGACGAACTCGCCGAGCCG
>JAENVU010000120.1 GCA_016650415.1 Acidimicrobiia bacterium | reverse complement strand
CACCTCGGCCACCACGCCGTCGGCTTCCATCTCGCGGAGCCGGCGGTCCGAATCCCAGTTGCGGCTGGCATCGGCACCGACGATGTCCTCGTACGGGTTCACGAAGGTGGCCGACCACGCGTCGAACTCGTCGTGGTACCGAGATTCCAGGTACGGGCGGTACGCCCCGATGTCGGCACCACCGTGACAGTCGGCAGAGATGACGGTGTAGTTGTCTCCGGTCGTCGCGGCCATCAGGAATCCCCCGGGTGCTCGTCGGCTGCTCGCGGCCGCAACCTACAAGACCACGAGACACACGTGTCCGCCAGGCGACATAACGTCGGGATGATGGCTGCCCCGACCGACCTGGTGTACAACCCGTATGCGTTCGACGTCCACGAGGATCCCTACGAGGTCTACCGGCGCTTGCGCGACGAGGCCCCGGTGTACTGGAACGAGGATCTCGAGTTCTGGGCGCTGAGCCGGTTCGAGGACGTCCACAACGGATTCCGCGATTTCGTGCCGTACTCGTCGGCCAACGGCATCGCCCTCGAGGCCCGCGGCCACGTGCAGTTCCCGATGATGATCACGCTCGACCCGCCCGAGCACACCGTGATGCGCAAGCTCGTGAACCGAGTGTTCACTCCGCGCCAGGTGGCCGCGCTGGAGGGTGAGACGCGACGCATCGTCAACGGCTATCTGGATCGCCTGATCGAGGCCGGCGAGGGCGACATCGTGACGGACCTGACCGGTCCGTTCCCGATGGACGTGATCTCCGCGGTGCTCGGCGTTCCCGAATCCGACCGCGCCGAACTCCGGGTGCATGCCGACTCCATCCTCGTCCGCGAGGACGGCTCGATGGAGATGCCCGAGGAGGCGCTCGCGGGCTTCGCGGCGTTGCTCGGGTACTTCGCCGACGATCTTCCCGGGCGGCGGGCCGGTCACGGCGCCGGCCTCGTCACCGACCTCGCCGCGATCGAGGTCGAAGGCCGCCGCCTCACCGACGACGAGGTGCTCGGGTTCTGCCTGCTGTTCATCATCGCGGGCCATGAGACGACGACGAAGATGGTCGCCAATGCCGTCGAACTCCTGAGCCGCCACCCCGATCAGCGGGCCGCGATCGCGGCCGACCCCGCATTGGTCCCGGACGGTGTCGAAGAGGTGCTGCGCTTCCACAACTCGACGCAGTACATGCACCGCACCCTGACCGTCGATACCGAGTTGCACGGTCGGACGATGCGCGCCGGCGACTCGGTCCTGCTGCTGATCGGTGCCGCGAACCGTGACGAGCGCGAGTTCGGCGCCGACGCCGACCAGTTCGACATCCGCCGCACCCCCGGTCGTCACATCGCGTTCGGCTACGGACCGCACTTCTGCCTGGGAGCCGGCCTCGCCCGGATGGAGGGCCGGGTCGCGCTCGAGGAGATCCATCGCCGGATCCCCGACTACGAGGTCGACCACGAGCGGAAGGTCCGATTCCACAGCGGCAACGTGACCGGATGGACCCATCTGCCGATCGAGATCCGCGCCTGACATCGAGTCGGGACCTCGCCAGTCCGTAGATTCTTTCGCATGTCACCCCCGACTCCAGGCCGTGGAGAGATCACGCGCGAGGCCGCCCGGCGGCGCACGTTCGCGATCATCAGCCACCCGGACGCCGGCAAGACCACCCTGACCGAGAAGTTTCTGCTCTACGCCGGGGCGGTTGCCGAGGCCGGTGCGGTCAAAGCCCGAGCCGGGAGCCGGCGGGCCACCTCCGACTGGATGGCCATGGAGCAACAACGGGGCATCTCGATCACCTCGACCGCGTTGCAGTTCACCTACCGCGACCACGTGATCAACCTGCTCGACACCCCCGGCCACCGCGATTTCTCCGAGGACACCTACCGCGTGCTGGCCGCCGCCGATGCCGCGGTGATGGTGCTCGACGCCGCCAAGGGCATCGAAGCCCAGACCCTCAAATTGTTCGAGGTCTGTCGCACGCGGCGGCTCCCGGTCCTGACGTTCCTCAACAAGTTCGACCGCCCGGGCCGCGACGCGCTCGAGTTGCTCGACCAGCTCGAAGCACAACTCGATCTCCGCCCCACGCCCGTCACCTGGCCCGTGGGAATCGCGGGCGACTTCCGCGGGGTGATCGACCGCCGGACCGGGGACTTCGTGCGGTTCACGCGTACTGCCCACGGCGCGACCGCGGCCGAAGAGGAGCAGGTCAGCGCCGAGCAAGCGCGCGAGGAGGAAGGCGACGCGTGGGAGGCAGCCGTCGAGGAGTGCGAACTCCTCGAGGCCGACGGCGGCAACGTGGACGTTCCATCGTTTCTGGACGCGACGACCAGCCCGCTCTTCGTCGGCTCGGCCCTGACCAACTTCGGAGTCCGTCATCTCCTCGACGCCATCGTCGACCTCGCGCCACCACCGACCGCGCGCGCCGATGCCGGTGGAACACCGCGACCCATCGACGCACCGTTCTCCGGGTTCGTGTTCAAGATCCAGGCCAACATGGATCCCGCGCACCGAGACCACGTGGCGTTCGTGCGGGTCTGCTCGGGCCACTTCGAGCGAGGGATGACAGTGACCCACGCGGCCACGCGGAAAGCGTTCTCGACCAAGTACGCGGCATCGATGTTCGGATCGGATCGCGACACCATCGACGACGCGTACCCCGGCGACGTGATCGGACTGGTCAACGCCAGCGAGCTCGGCATCGGGTCGAGCCTCTACGAATCGGATCCGGTCCGCTTCCCCGCGATCGCCACGCTCGCGCCCGAACTCTTCGCCCGCGTGCGAGCGAAGGACTCGGGTCGGTACAAACAGTTTCACCGCGGGCTCGACCAGATGGAACAAGAAGGCGTCGTCCACGTGCTGCGCGATCCCAACGGCGACCCGACCCCGGTGCTGGCCGCGGTCGGTCAGATGCAGTTCGAAGTCTTCGCCCATCGCCTCGAGCACGAGTTCGGCGCGGCGATCTCGCTGTCGCCCACTCCGCATACCGTCGCCCGCCGCACCGACGCCGACACCGCCGCGCAGTTCCCGAGCCTCGGCGGCATCCTGGTGCTCACTCAGAAGGACGGAACGATGCTGGCGCTGTTCGAGAGCCCGTGGCTCCTCCAGCGACTCGAAACCGAACACCCGGACTGGATGCTCGACCCGATCCTCGTCGAAGGTGACGAGAGGCTGCGCCCATAGGGACCGGCTCGGACGCCAGACGCACAACACCGTGGCGCAGCCGTGGCCCGAGCGGCCCGGCCCGAAGGGCCAAGAGCGGAGATGGTGTCTACCTAACTTTGGCGGTGTACACGGTGCTGGCCGACTCGCCGCCGGTGTAGAAGTTCGGGAACGTGACGACGTGGGCCACGCAGTCCACAAACGCCGATACCAGCACCGTCACGAACTCGGGATCGGGGTCACCGTCGGCCCACAGCCCGAAGACACCACCGGGATGGATGCGATTCGCGAGTCGGGTCAACCCCGCGGTCGTGTAGAAGCTCGCGTGGCTGGGGTGCAGTACCGCGGCGGGTGAATGGTCGATGTCGACGAGGTACGCGTGGTAGCGGTCGGGCGCTTCCGGGCCGAGCGGTTCACCGGATTCGACGTGCGCGAAGAAGTCGCCGCACACCAGTTCGCACCGAGGGTCGGCCGTCAGCTCGACACCGAGCGGCACCAGGTGCTGTTCGTGCCAACCGATCACGGCCGGCAACGCCTCGACAACCCTGAGCGATCGGACCCGCGGATCCGCGAGCGCGGCCCGGGCCGTGTAGCCGAGCCCGAGACCCGCGACCACGACGTCGAGATCGGCCCCGCCCAGCTCGGCGAGTCCCAGGTCTGCGAGCGCGATCTCGGCCACCGTGAAGAGGCTCGACATCAGGAACTCGTCGCCGAGCTTGACTTCGTAGACGTCGATGTCGAGCGTCGGTTCCCGGCGACGCCGGACGGTGATCTCCCCCAT
>JAENVU010000119.1 GCA_016650415.1 Acidimicrobiia bacterium | reverse complement strand
CTCGTCGATGATCCGTCGCAAGTGGTGCGGCTCGAAGTTCGACACACCGATCGAGGTCACCCTGCCCTCGTCGCGTAGCCGGATCAGCGCGCGCCAGCTGTCGACGTACCTGTCCCGCCCCGGACTCGGCCAATGGATGAGGTACAGGTCCAGCGTGTCGATGCCGAGCTTGGCCATCGAGCTGTCGAAGGCAGCGAGCGTCTCGTCGTAGCCGTGGTCGTCGTTCTTGAGCTTGGTCGTGACGTAGAAGTCGTCGCGGTCGAACCGGGCGATCGCCCGCCCGACGGCGCCTTCGTTCTCGTACCCGGCGGCCGAGTCGACGAGGCGGTACCCGGCCTGGCGAGCGGTCACCACCGCCGCCTCGGCCTCGGCCTCGCTCATCTGAAACACGCCAAGGCCCAGCTGAGGGATGCTCGTGCCGTCGTTGCAGAGCATGGCCCTGACGTCCACCGTCACCGGAGTCCCCTCCATCTCCCCACGGGAGCCTGCGTCCGTGCCCGGCAGCCGGCTCATGACAGTTCGATCGGGTACGCCACGAAGGCGATCCTACGGCTGTCCGGGGCCCAGCTCGGAACGTTGATCGTCCCCTGCCCACCGAACAGGTACACCAGGTCACGGGCCGTCGCGCCATTGTCGATCAGCCGCACGATGACGTCCAGATCGGCCGGGTGGCCAAGCGTGCCGCTCGGGAAGCTGATGTAGGCGATGTGGTTCCCGTCCGGGGAGATGTGCGGGAACCAGTTGACCCGCTCGTCCTCGGTGAGCTGCTCGACCCTCGCCCCGTCCCGCGACATGCGGAACAGCTGGGCGTGACCCGGGAGGGTCGAGCCCCGCTCGGAGTTGAAGTAGATCCACTCGCCGTCAGGGCTGAACTCCGAGCCGTCGTCGGCGTAGGAGTCGTCCGTCAGCTGCACGTCCTCGCCGCCCGTGGCCGGGATCGTGTAGACGTTGGTGGTCGCCGTCCCGTCGGGGTTCTCCACGAGCCCGATGTACGCCAACGTCGCGCCATCGGGCGAGATCCCGTGCAGGAAGTAGTGGAACTCGGGCCCGCGGTCGTTCGAGACGCGTGTTGGCCGCCCGGTCGCGATCTCCACCGCGTACAGGTGCCCGTCGTCGGCGGACACGTACACCGTGCGCCCGTCCGGGCTGAGCACGTGGTCGTTGTTGATCGGCGGGATCCCGCCGAGCGGTATCTCCTTCGGCTCGGCGCCGCCGGAGGCCGGGACCCGGAACAGGAGGCCATCGCCGTTGATCACGAGCGACGCGCCGTCGGGCGTCCAGTTCGGCGCCTCGAAGAGGAGCGTCGACGAGGAGTACACGAGCTCGCGCTCACCGGTGGTGACGTCGATCACGTGAAGCTCCGCCCGCTGGCCGGGGCGCAAGGTGCGTGGGGGCATGTCTCTACTCCTGGTTGCTGAAGGCGGCGTCGAACGACTGGGTCGGTCGTTCCCAGAGCTTGGATCGGACGAAGGCGACCGCCTCCTGCGCTCCGTGCAGCCGGTCCATGCCGGCGTCCTCCCACTCCACCGAGATCGGCCCCGCATAGCCGATCGAGTTCAGGGCGCGGAACGCGTCCTCCCACGGCACGTCACCGTGCCCGGTGGACACGAAGTCCCAGCCTCGGCGGGGGTCGCCCCAGACGAGGTGGGAGCCGAGCACGCCGGCCCGACCGTTGGCCGGGCGCAGGCGGGTGTCCTTGCAGTCGACGTGGTAGATGCGGTCGGCGAAGTCGACGATGAAGCCGACCGGGTCGATCCGCTGCCACATCATGTGGCTCGGGTCCCAGTTCAGCCCGAACGCCGCACGGTGGTCGATCGCCTCGAGGGCGCGAACGGTGCTCCAGTAGTCGTACGCGATCTCGCTCGGGTGCACCTCGTGCGCGAACCGCACTCCCTCGCCGTCGAACACGTCGAGGATCGGGTTCCACCGGTCGGCGAAGTCCTGGTACCCCGCGTCGATCACCGCGGCGGGCACGGGGGGGAACATCGCGACGTAGGGCCAGATCTTCGAACCCGTGAAGCCCACCACCGTCTCGACGCCCATCATCCGCGCGACCTTGGCGGTGAGCTTCAGCTCCTCCGCGGCGCGCTGCCGCACGCCCTCGGCGTCGCCGTCCCCCCACACGCGGGAGCCGACGATCGCCTTGTGCCGGAAGTCGATCGGGTCGTCGCAGACCGCCTGGCCCTTGAGGTGGTTCGAGATCGCCCACACCTTCAGGCCGTGCCGGTCGAGGATGTCGAGGCGACCCTGCAGGTACGCGGGATCCTGCGCTGCGCGCCAGACGTCGAGGTGCTCGCCCGAGCAGGCGATCTCCAGACCGTCGTATCCCCAAGCGCTCGCGTAGGCGGCGACCTGCTCGAGGGTCAGGTCGGCCCACTGGCCTGTGAAGAGCGTGACCGGCCGGGTAGCGCGGGTACGGGTGTCTTCCATGACTCCTCCGATCTTGCGGTTCAGGCGCTGACGCCGTGAGCGGTCAGGTAGGCAAGGCTGTCGCGCAGCGCGTCGAAGACGTCTCCGGCGAAGTCGTCGAGCTCGACCACCCGCAGCGCCCGGGGCGCGGCGGCCATGATCGCCAGGACGTCCACGCTGCCCGAGCCGACGGCGACCTGGTCGCGCATCACCTGCGTGCCGGGTCCGTCCTTCACGTGCAGGAAGCCGACCCGGTCGCCGAGGCGCCCGAGCAGCTCGACCGCCCCCTCGCCGCCGACCTCCGCCCAGTACGTGTCGACCTCCAGCACGACCGCGTCGTCCAGGTGCTCGGCGAACACCTCGAGGGCCGAGGTCCCGCCGATCCGGCTCTCCAGCTCCCACCAGTGGTTGTGGTAGCCGACGACGAGTCCGCGATCGGCGGCCTTCTTGGCGATCTCGTTGAGGGCACGCGCGGTGCCCACCACGCCGTCCAGGTCCGCCCAGCGGTCCGCCGCGACCATGGGCTGGATCACGGTCCACATCCCGATCGTCTGCGCCGCGTCGAAGACCTTCCCGGCGTCCTCGCCGATGAGCATCGCGTGGCCCGAGGGGGCCGCGAGCCCGCGCTCGCCCAGCAGGTCGGAGTAGGCGTCCGCCTGATCGACGAAGTCGAACAGCTCGACGGTCCTGAAGCCGAGGTCCGCGAGGCGCGAGAGCGCCGTACCGCGGTCCTCGGCCAGCGCCTGCCTGATCGTGTAGAGCTGGACCGAGAGGTCAGAGCTGGACATCTTGTCTCCTCGTTGAGCGAAGCCGCACCACGCGGTTGCCACCTCG
>JAENVU010000118.1 GCA_016650415.1 Acidimicrobiia bacterium | reverse complement strand
TCCGGCCCAGACGCCGATCGCGCGACCGCGCTCGTGCGGTGGGAAGACGTTGGTGATGATCGAGAGCGTCGCCGGCATGATCAGCGCGCCACCGATGCCCATGAACCCGCGGGTGAGAATCAGTTGATTCGCCGTCGTGGCAAACGCCGACGCGAGCGAACCGAGGCCGAAGAGCAGGTACCCCATCTGCAGGGCACCCCGGCGGCCGTAGCGATCCCCCATCGCGCCCATCGTGAGCAAGAGGCCGGCGAACACCAGCGTGTAGCTGTCGACCATCCACTGGACCTGGCTGTTGGTCGCGTGGAGGTCGCGGATCAGCGTCGGGATGGCAACGTTGAGAATCGAGTTGTCGAGCACGATGATCAGCAAGCTGACGCACAGCACGACGAGAATCGCCCACCGGCGACGGTAGGCCTTCTCCTGGATCGGGTCGACGATGACCGGGTTCACGCAGCTCCTCCTGGACGGTTCCGATCGTTGTACCCGCCGCACTTCCGAAACGCAACCGTTTCGTATCGGATGTGCTCACTGACACGCGCGGTGAGCCCGTGTTTCGTAGGGGTTTCCGATGACTGCCGGTTGTCTGATATGCCCGTTCTGGAGGGGTCTCGGCGCTTTGACCGCACCGGCATTCCGCCCTAGAGTCCGCCCCCTCACACCGGGCGGTCGGAGGATCATCGTGTTCGCGAACAAACGTCTCAGAGTTCTTGGTGCACTGATGCTGGTCGCGACCGCGACCGGGGTCATGGTCGCCGTCGCCAGCAGCGGCGCGACCCCGAACGAAGTCCGCCTCCATCTCGGCAGCGACGGCCAGTTCTTCAAGTACGGCACCACGACCCAGACGCTCACCACTGCATCGAACAACTGCAAGATCAACTCGGCCGAACCCTTGATCGACCTCGGCACCCCGACCGGGTCCACCGCGCCCGGGATCGGGCCGGACAACTCGATAGGGGTTCGCAGCAATCAGGGCGGCAACGGCACCCCTTGCTCCCAGATCGACCAGACCGAGAGCCTGTCACTGAAGCCCGGCACCACCATCGCCGGGCGATCCTTCAGCGGCCTGCGCCTGGACCTCGAGATGACCGGCAACGCAAGGGTGAACCTGACGCTGTCGAACAGCACGACGAGCGCGTTGTACCAACTGCAGACAGGGACGTCCATCGCTCCCGCCCAGGCGGCCGAGCCCGACTACGACACCACGGTTCCCTACACCGTCAGCTCGAGCCCGGGCGACACCACTGACGGCTGCGCGGCGCCGAACAGCTCCGGTCCGAACAGTGGCGCCAACGACAACTGCGAGTGGACGGTCCAACCCGGCTTCAACTTCACGAGCGTCACCCTCACGACCACGGTCGGCACGGTCTCGCTCGAGGGCAGCGGCGACTTCGGCAACAACCCTGAGTTCGACACCGTGTTCTACCTGTCGAACACACCTCCCACCGCGACCGACGACACCGTGACGACCGCCGAGGACACCGCCAAGTCCGGCAACGTCCTCACCAACGACAGCGACGCCGACGGCAACCCGCTGAGCGCAACCTTGGTCACCGGTCCGAACCACGGCACGGTGTCCCTTGCCGCCACCGGCGCCTTCACCTACACCCCGGCGGCCGACTACAACGGTCCGGACTCCTTCACCTACGCGGCGTCGGACGGGATCGCGAGTTCGAACGCGACGGTGCACATCACCGTGACCCCGGTCAACGACCCGCCGGTCGCCCAGAGCGGCAGCGCGTCGACGAACGAAGATCAGACAGTGACGATCACGATCGCCACCGATATCGACAGCACGTCCCTGACCGCAAGCTGCACCGGTGCTGCCGGCGGAACCGTGCACGACAACGGTGACGGCACCATCGACTTCACCCCGGCCGCGAACTTCAACGGCACCGTGACACTGACCTGTACGGCCACCGACGACCAGGGCGCCCAAACGACATCGTCGGCGACGATCGTGGTCGGAGTGACTCCGGTCAACGATGCGCCGGTCGCCCACGACGACACGGCCGAGGTCGCGCAGAATGGGAGCGTCGACATCCCGGTGCTCGCCAACGACACCGATGTCGACGGCGACACGTTGACACCCACGAGCATCGGCAGCCTCAGCCCGAGCGGATCGGCGGCGGTCGCGAACCCCGACGGTACGGTCACCTTCACCCCGCCGGCCGGGTACACCGGAGCCGCGTCGTTCACGTACAAGGCGAGCGACGGGCAGGCGACCTCGAATACGGCGAACGTCGACCTGACGGTCTATCCGGTCATCTGCAGCAACGAGACCGTCACCGACACCGACGCCGGCGTGACGGGTTCGTTCACCCGACTCGACGACTCCTTCAACTGCAAGCGCTACGCATTGGACGCGTCCGCGGCGAGCGGCACGGTCCTGTTCAAGCCGAACGGCGCGGCGGCGGTCGACTACCGCGGCTTCGTCTCCTTCGACAGCACCGCCGCACCGATCGGGCCGTTCCCCTTGCTGCTCGAGTACGACCCGGCGGGCGGCACCACCTTCCAGCCGGTGCAATGGTGTGTGAACCCGTCGTTCGACGGGAGCGGCCTCGTCACCGCGGCCACGCTCCCCGCCGGGCAGACGTGGTGCATCGCCTCGGCCGACACCCGAGGGAACAGCAGCGGCGCGCTGGTGACGACGTGGCAGGTCTTCGGCCACGACGATCCGAGGTTCCGCTGAACCGGGGCTGACCGCCCTCAGTCGGCCGCGACGTCCGGCTCGGTCGCGACACCGAGCCGGGTCAGGATTTCCTGGCTCTCCGCGGTGAACGCGCGCCACTCGGCGTCGTCCTCGCTGAGGGCGGCGAGCGCACCCACGGTCAGCGCGATCTCATAGCCCGCATGCCGAGCGCGTGCGGCTGTGAGGCTCGCCTCGAGCGCCGCCCGGCCCTCGTCGCGCCGGTCGAGGGACGCCAGGGCGAGGCCCTGGACCCGGAGCAGCAGCGGCGTCTGGGCCGCCACGCCCCCGATCGACGCAGCCTCGGCGAGGGCGGCATCGACCAGCCCGAGCGCCTCGTCGAACTCCCCCGCCGCGAGTTGGCACTCGGCGAGGCGCGCGGTCGCCTCCAAGGCGTCCACCTGCGAACCGACACCGAGCGCCTCGTCCCGAGCCTGCTCGAGGAGCTGTCGCGCCTCGGCGAAGCGCCCGGACCCACCGAGTGCCCGACCGAGGAGCAGCGTGGCGAACGCCAAGCCGGGCCGATCCCCAGCCACGCGCCAGACCCGTGCGGCATCCTGGAACAACGCGGTCGCGACGTCGAGCTGACCGCGATCCAGCGCGATCTCCCCGATGTTGGTGGTGCAGAAGGCACCGAGCACGGTGTTGCCGGTCTGGCGCGCCAGCTCGCGCGCCTGCTCGTAGAAGTCCAGTGCCTCGTCCCATTCTCCGCGCCAGTACGCGAATCCGCCCATCATGTTGAGCACGCTGGCCTGACCCGGCCGGTCGTCGAGCTCCTCGTAGAGCGCCAGCGACCGCTCCAGCGTCGCAGTGGTCTCGAGATCACCGCGGTCCAACTGCACCCAACCCAAGACCTTGAACGCGTGCGCGAGCGAGGCCGTGTCGTGAGCGGACTCGGCGGCCTCGATCGCCTGCTCGCTCCAACGAATCGCGCGTCGGAGGGCACCGCCCGAGAGACAGAACTGGCTGTACCAGGCCAGCAACTGCGCGCGCTGGCGGAGCGCATCGGCGCTCGTCGAGCCCTCGAGGAGACGAAGGCCGCGAGTGATCGCTCGCAGCGCCTCGGAGTAGCGGTCGAGCCAACCCTTGATCCAGGCGAGCTTCAACTGGAGCCGGGCCTGGGCCACCGGATCGTCCGTCACGTACCGGCGCGCCGAGCGGAAGGCCACCTCGGCCTCGGCGAACCGGCCGGACCGGTGCCGGACATCGCCGAGGTTCTCCCGGAGCTGCGCGTGCACGAGCGGTGCCACGTCGTCCAGTCGACGCGCCGCGTCGAGCGCCCGCTCGTAGAGTTCGGCCGCCTCGTGGTCCGCGAAGATCTCGCGGGCCTGTTCGGCGGCGGCGCGCGCGTACGTAAACGCTTCGTCGAATCGCTCCGCACGGAGGTAGTGCAGCGCGAGGAGTTCCGATGCGTCGTCGCCGCTCTGCTCGGCGTCATGCCGGATGGCGTCGCCGACGCGCCCGTGCAACTCCTTCCGGGAGCGGTACGCGAGCCCCTCGTACGCGGAGTCACGGACCACCGCGTGCTCGAACGTGAGACGCGAAGGCTCCCGCACGAAATACTCGCTCACGCGTGACCACGCCGACTCGTCGAGCTCGCGGGGATCGAGCACCGCAGCAAGCAGATCCTCCGGGAACGACCGCCCCAACACCGCGACGCGACGCAGGAGGTCGCGATCCTGCGGTGGGAGCCGGTCGATGCTCGCAGCCACGAGGGCCTCGACCGAGTCCGGCAGGCCCTGCACCCCGCCGGCCGAACGCGCCGCGGCCACGACTTCGGTGAGGAACAACGGATTCCCGGTGGAGCGTTCCGCGAGCAGCTCCACCTCCTGGGCCGAGATCGGCGAATCCACGGTGGCCCCGTGGACCAGCGCGATGGCATCGACGAGGTCGAGCGGTGCCAGCTCGACCGTGGTCACCTGGGTCGCGTCGTCCGGTCGGCCGCTCTCGACATCGCGACGGGTGACCACGACGAGCCACGGCACCGACTCGATCTCCGCGGTGAGCGCCTGCAGCAGTGCGTACGACGCATCGTCCATCCATTGGACGTCCTCGATGACGAGGACGGCGGGGCCGGTGAGGACGCGCTGCGCCAGGTCACGGAGCACGTCGGCCGTGCGCGCCGTCCGAAACTGGCCTTCGAGCCGAGCCGTCTCGGGACTCTCCTCCATCGGGACGTCGACCAGCGACGCGAGCAGCGGCGTCCAGGGCTCCAGCTCGGGGGCCGCGGCCCGCACGACGGCCAGGAGGTGCGCCCCGTCCGACACCTTCCGTTGCACCGGATCCAGCCCCACGAGTTCGCGAACGATGAGCCGCCAGGGCGAATACGGCGTCGTGGACTCGTACAACTCACAGCGGGTCGCGCGCACCGTCAGGTCGACGCACGCGGCCCGCAGCTCGTCGACGATCCGGGACTTGCCCATTCCGGCCGCGCCGACGATCTCCACGAACCGGCCCGACCCGTCGACCACCGCGTCGCGCGCGCGGTACAACTGGTCCAGCTCGGCGTCGCGGCCGATGAACGGCAGCCGGAGCGCCGCCGCGTCGGCCTTGGCGCCGGCCACCGGTCCGACCTTCCACGCTTCGACGGGTCGCGCCTTCCCCTTGACGTAGAACGGTTCGACGGCTTCCAGCGCGAACGCTGTCGGCGATCGATCAAGGACATCGTGGGTCGCAAGAATCTCGCCCGGAGCGGCGTGGGCCATGAGTCGAGCCGCCAGGTTCACCGCGTCGCCCATCACGGTGTAGGTCCGCCGGTAGCTGGGACCCACGTCACCCGCGAAGACCGGCCCGCGGTTCACGCCGATGCGGATCGGGATACGCGGTGACGCGTCGACGATGTCACGGAGCGCCAGCAGCATGTTGCGCTCGTCGTCGCCCGAACTGGTCGGGACGCCCGCAGTGAGGATGAACTTGCCGCCGTCACGATCGACGTCACTCGCGAGGAAGGTGACGCCGTGTCGATCGACAGCCTCCTGGACGGTCGTGACGAGCTCGTCGAGGGCCCGGCCGACCTCGTCCAGCGGGTGATCGCGGATGAGTGCGTCGGTCCCGTCGAAATGGACGAAGGCAATCGTCGCCCGTCGGTGCTCCGGGGCGCGCGTCTCGACCAACGACTCCCGAAGGCCGACCGGGATGCATGTCGTCAGGTCGACGTCCTCCGGCGTCGGCGTCACCTCGTAGCCGACCGGCCCGGTCGCGAGCGCCGGTGCCCGGCGAAGCAGGAAGCCGGGACCCTTCGCCCGTCCGACCACCGACGGGCGAAACTCACGGGCCATCGCCGGGCTGATGAGGATCTCCCCGGCGTCGGCGGTGCCCTCGAGGGTCGCCGTCTCACTGGTCCCGGGTCCCGTGACCACGAGCTCGCGGTGGGATCCGCCGACGAGGAAGAAGTGGAACGTTCCGGTATGGGCGCCGATCGACATGCGGAGGCGCACTTTCTGTCCGAGCACGCTCAGCTCCCCGCGCTCGCGAAGGGTCCGGCGCATCCCGACCGCCGAGTACGCCGCCCGCGGCGCGTGCTCGTCCCCGGTGAACAGCAGGAGCAACGCATCGCCGCCGAACTTGAGGAGACGGCCGCCATGGTCGTAGGCGACGGCCAGGAGGTCGGTGAAGGTGGCGCCGATCGTGGCCGCGAGCTCCTCGGCGCCGATGTTGCCCTGCCGGGCGAGGCCTTCGGACAGCTTCGTGAACCCCGAGATGTCGATGAACACGACGCTGCCCTCGAGGGCCCGGGCCCGGGCGGAGGGATCCTGCTGCAACCAGTCGGTCACCAGGCGCGGCAGGTACGGAGCGAACTGCTCGTTCCGAATCGAAGCCAGACCCATCGGGCGTGAGTCTCGCGCGCCGCGCGGTGGCTCGGTCACGCCAGGCGACCGACCGGGCTGGTCACCGGATGGGCGCCACCTCGCCGGGCACCGAGCCCGGCCGGGCGCCGACGCCGATGAGTGTCTCGGCAACGATCGCCGACTCGGTACCGCGACGTTCCCCGTGATGGGCCGCGGCGGCGGCGAACGGCGCGAGATCCAGGTCGGGTGTCGCCGACGCGGTGTAGATGGCACATGCCGCAATCCAGGGCCGCCAACGGCCGGTCGGATCCCCGACGAGATCCAGCAGGACATCGGTCCGCTCGCGGGTGGGAACCGGGAACCACTGCCGCAATCCCTGCAGCCGGGCCCGCTCCGACAGACCCGGTTCGAGCATGGGGATCACTGCCCGGTCGGTGCCGGTGAGCGTGACGTCGAGCCACTCGAGCGCAAGAGCATGCGATCGAGCGTCGCGCTGCGCGAGGTGGAACGTGACCCGATGCAGACCCGCAATCCCGTGACGCATCGACAGCGCCGCGAGCACCCGACGACGCGAGAGGTCGAACTCGTCGCGGAGCGCGGCGCATTGCAGTGCCGCGACCGGATCGTCGTCGAACACGAGAAGCGCCGACAGCACCCGGGTCGCGTGCTCGACCTCGGCGGCCGCGAGCGCCGAGCCGGCCGTATCGCCGGCCGCGTCGCCACGCTCGGCTCCGAGCATGGCGACCGCCTGCATGACGGCCAGTCCGACCTCCCGGTCACTGTGGTCCAGGTGACGGTGGAGCACGGCGCGGGTGGATGGTCCCGCGATGTCGCGCGTCACGCGCACGAGCAACTCATGCACGCGACGACCGCGCGTGTCGTCGGCGATGGCCTCCGAGATCACCTCCAGCGCCGGCTCCCCGGCGCGGCGGAGGGCCGACACCGCCGCGGCGGACGTGGACCGCCGACCGAGGAGCCGAGTGACCGGGTCGAGCAGATCCAGATCATCGGGCCACCGAAGTGCGTGCAGCGCGGCGACCACGACCGCCGGATCACCGTCCTCGAGCAGTTGCCGTACTGCCTGGCCGGCGGTCACGGAACCGCCATCCAGCGCGCCGAGCATCTGCGCCGCGATCACCCGCTCGTCGACCGACGCCGCCGCCGCACCGACCGCGTCCAGCGCCACCAGCCGGTCGCGCGCGTCGGTGCGCACGTTGATCCGACCATCGTCCAACAGACGCCGGAGCCGGGGCACGAGCTCGGGATGGTCGGCCCGCGCCAGGATGTCGAGACCGAGGCGCACGTCACGCTCGTCGTCACTGTCGACGAGCCGATCGATTGCCAGCAGGCTCCCCTCCCCCTCGAGTGTCAGGTCGGACTGCTCAAGGGTCCGGCCTCGGAGGTTGGCGAGCAGGCTGACGCGGTACTCCTGGTAGGCGAGTACCGCGACGACGGTCCAGATGGTCAGGACCACTACGGTCAACACGGGAAGCGCCGGTCCGTCGATCGCGCCGACTGCCTGGACCACGAGCAGCACCACCCCGCTGGCGCCGATCGCGACCGGCACGGCGAGGCCCTCGACCGCCGCCTGTGTGACCGACCGGAGCCGCGACGGCACCGCCTGGTAGGCCGCGCTCATCGAGGTGCGCGCCGCGCCGTCACTCAACGTCAGGTCCGTCACCCGGGCCGCCACGACGAGGACGAACACGATGGTCGCGAACGACCCCTGGAGCGCACCGGCAACGAGGAGCGCAGCCACGACGGAGAGCACCCCGACGGCGTTGGCCGCGAGGCCGTAGCGAAGACCGAACTTCCGCAGCAGCCATCCGGCGCAGACGAGCAGGAACAAGATGTCCGCTCCGTACGCGATCGCCGAGAACCGGCTCACGAACCGGGCCAGCTCGGCGCTGTCGTGGTAGCGCTCGGCCGCGCGGTCGAAGACCAGGAAGTCGAGCCATTGGCTCTCGACCGCCGAGAGCATCTGGAACGTGACGAGCAGCAGGAGGAAGCGGTTGCGGATCAGCGATCGGAGCGTCGGACGCTCGTCGTCGATCTCGGACTGCTCGACGACCGCGAGCTCAGCGGGATAGCGCCGACGGGTCCGACCGACGAGCACGAAGAAGCCTGCGGCCGCAACCGCGGCGGCCGCGAGAAGGTTCTCGGTCGCGCCGAGCACGCTGAGCAACACCGGGCCCGCGAGCCCTCCCGCGACGAAGCCGAGCGCGAAGCCGGCCACCACCCGCGCGTAGAGCGACTTCAGCGACCGTACGTCGAGCAGCAGACCGGCCTGACCGACCAGGAAGACGAACCCCACCGGAACCACGATCGGTACGAGCACGAGGAGCACGAAGCAGACCCAGTTGGCAGTCCAGGTGGCTACCACGATCCAGGCCAGGAGCAACATGAGCGCGAGTCCCGCGAGGATCCGGCTCGCGACCGTTGCGAGCGGCAATCGGCGCAGTGCCCGTGCCAACACGCTGCTCGAGGCCGCACCGGCTGCTGCCGCGCCGATGTAGGTCACCGGTAACCACTCCGGCCCGTACGCAGCCAGGAACAATGCGCTCGCGGGGATCATGATCCACGCCATCGTGAGCCCGAGCGCGAAGCCCTGGGCCGAGAGCATGCGCACCCGGAGCCGCGGTGAATCGCTCGCAGTGGCGACGGCGCTCACGGACCCACCGCATCGACTCCGGCATCCGCGCCCGCCTGGAGCAGCCGGGCCAGGGTCGTGATGACACCACGAGCGATCTCCGGACGCTCGTCGAGCAGCTCTTCGAACGGCTCACGCCGCAGCCGGAGCAACCGGACGGGTTCGATCGCGGTCACCGACGCGGATCGGGGGGCGGGCACGAGCACCGCGAACTCGCCGACGACGCCGCCGGGCCCGGTCTCGGTCACCGTGCGCTCCCCGATGTGGACTCGGACCCGGCCATCGGCCACGACGTACAGCCAGTCCTCGACGGCGCCCCGTTCGATGACCCGGTCGCCCGGCTCGAACGAGACCTCCTCGAAGAGTCGGGCGACCGCGACCAGGGCGTGCCCGGGAACGTCACCGAACAGGTCGACTCGTTGGAGCACGGACACGCGCTCGATCGTCAGAACCTCGTCAGACCCGCTCATGGGTGTCCCTGGCCGTCGCCGCACAAGCGCGCTTCCGTCTTGGCGCGGTCGATACCGACGCCGGGCGCGCCTCATCCCCCCGTGGCATGCGGCATTCTCTCCACGTCGGCGCTCCCGACCGGGTCCAGACGGTTACGGCTGTGTGAACGCTTCCCACCACCCAACCGAATCGGTCCGCCAGGCGACTCACCGACATCAACGAGACTGCCGCCGCCATGGAAACCTTCGAGGACTTCGCCCGCGATGCTCGGTCGCGCCTGATCGGGCTCGCCTACGCGCTGTCCGGCGACCGGTCGCTGGCCGAGGACATCGTGCAGGACGCACTGGTCGCGACTCACCGGGCGTGGGCCACCATCGATGTTCCGCTCGCCTACGCCCGGCGCACCGTCGCCAACCTGTGCGCCTCACGGATACGTCGACTCGGCCGTGAGCGACGGGCACTGAACCGCTGGATGTCGTCCCGACCCGAGGTGTTCGCGGAACTCGATCCCGTCGACGCCGAGTTCTGGAAGGCAGTGGCCGCGCTCCCCGCCCGGCAACGCCAGGTGATCGCCCTCCACTACGTGGACGACCTGACCGTGGCCGACATCGCCACCGCGCTCGAGATCGCATCGGGAACGGTGAAGTCCACATTGCACGACGCGCGCCGAGCGCTCGCCGCGTCGTTGCACCTGACCGACCCGAGCCTCGACGACCCCGAGGAGGACGCATGACCGATTTCGAAACCCGCGCTCGCGCCGCGGGCCGCGCCGTGCGCGACGCGGTCGAGCCAATGGTTGCATCCGTCGAACCCCGCAAGCCCCGCGGCCCCCTCCGGGCGCTCGTGGTCGCGGCGACCATCACGACCATCGCCGTCATCGGCACCGCGGTGATCGTGAAGACCCGCGGCAGCCACCCGACCTCGATGTCACCCGAAGTCGCGAGGTTCTGCACAGAAATCGAATCATCGGCTTCGACGCCCAGCGATGTGGTCACCGATCAGAACGGCACCGTGACGCGCAGCGGCCAGCGACCATCGCTGGAATATCTTCGTGATGCGCCCGCGGAGATCCGGTCGGTCGCCCTCGCGATTCTCGCGGCCAACGCAGCCGGTCGATCTCCCACCGAAACCGATAGCCAAGCACTCCTGAACTGGTACGGAGTCGCGTGCTTCCCCAATGCTGCCCAACCCGGTGCCGCGCCCGATCAGCAGCGCTACGCACCCTCGCCCGACGTCAGCAACTTCGACATCTGCAGTGCGACGAACCGGCCACGCGCCGCCGACACCTACGCGGCCGCCCATCCGGCCTATGGCCATATGACGATCTTCGGTGACACCTCGATCAGCGATCCCTACGACGCGCCGATGATCGGCCTCGCCCTATCGAGCGAAGAAGGATTCCGCGACGATGAGACGGCACGGCCGGTCACGATCCCGGGCCATCCCGACGCGGTGATCAGCAACCTCACCGGGCCGTTCGGCGCCAGCCTCGAGCACGGCGGCCTCGTCATTTCGTGGTCCGACGGGAAGCAGACGGTCGGCGTCTTCGGCCGCGGCTACGGGCCCGAACGAGAGGGCGAACTCATCGCGCTCGCCCATCGCGTCACCGTCGACGGCTCGGGGCCCCATCTGCCGTCGGCCGACGTTCCCGAGTCCTACAAGACGGTCTTCGACGGGCCACTGGTTGCGCTGAATACGCTCGGGCCCAGTGTGGCAACCGACTCCACGTACGCGATCACGGCGAATCGGGGTGAGCTCCAGTTCGGAGCGACCATCGGCAGCGCGCCCGCCTCGGAGGCCATCCGCTTCCTGGGGAGTCAGTTGCGGCCGGTCACCGTGCACGGCGTCAGGATGCTCGCAGGTCCCTGGGCCAGCACCTCGACCCCGAGTGCCAACTCGACCCCGCCGGCAATGCTGCGCTGGCGCGAGCCCAATGGCGTGACGTTCACGCTCGTCAGCATCGGACACCGGCCCGACCAAACTCCGAGCCTCGATCAGCTCAAGGAACTCGCAGCATCGGTCCGCCGCTTGAACCGGTCGGAATGGGAGCGAGTGATCAGGGAATCCGACGGCTGTTACGGCGACCTCGTCGGCAGCCGTTCGGCCGCATCCAGCTCCGGCTCCGGATCGAGCCCCGCTCCCGGTGCGACCACGACCACGGTGCCGAGCATCAGCACGGCGCCACCGCCGTGACCGCGATCTGAGACGGCTTATCGCACCGTCGCGATGGCGGCGAGGGCGGCGTCGATCGCGGCCTGCGAAGCATTGGTGAGCGGCATCCGCACGTCGGGAGTCGGGATCCGACCCTGCGCGTGCAGGACACCCTTGAAGACCGCGGGGTTCGGTTCGGCGAAGCACGCCTGCACCACCGGCAGCAACGCCTCGGCGTGGGCACGGCCTTCGTCGACCTTGCCGGCGACACCACACTCGATCATCGAGACGAACTGTTCGGTCAGAACGTGGGCCGACGCACAGATCGTGCCCGACCCACCCATGAGCATGATGGGGAACAGGAACGCGTCTTCACCACCGAGCACGGCGAAGTCGTCGGGCGCACCGCGCAACAACTCCAGCGTGTCGAGGTCGAGCCCGGTCGCCGCCTGCTTGATCCCCACAATGTTGGGATGCGCAGCGGCCTCCAGCACGCCGGCGGCCGAGAGGTTCCGGCCCGTGCGGAACGCGACGTTGTACAACACCACCGGCACCGACGATGCGTCGGCCACCGCGCGGAAGTGGGCCACGATGCCGGCTTCGGAGGGGCGCACGTAATACGGAACCACGATGAGCACACCGGACAGCCCGGGTGTCCCTGCGAGGTCCTGCACCGCCGCGATCGTGGTGGCCGTGGCGTTGGTGCCGGCGCCGACGATGAGTTGGGCGTCACGCTCGACACAGACTGCGGAACAGGCGGCGACGACGGCCCGCTTCTCATCCGCCGTGAGGGCGGAACTCTCGCCCGTCGTACCGAGCGGCACGATGCCATGGGCGCCGGCATCGAGGTACTCGTTGCAGAGGGCGGTCACCGCGTCGAGAGCCACCGACCCGTCGGCGGCAAACGGTGTGATGAGGGGGATGTACACCCCGCGGAGCGTCAACGCAGACGTCATGGACCCCAGGGTATACGCACGCCTGCCCTAATCTCGGTGGCAATGTCGGACCTGGTCACCGTCGTCCTGGTCCTCATCGCCGGGTTCTTCACCGGGGTGCTCTCCGGCGTGTTCGGCGTCGGCGGCGCCGTGATCTCGACTCCGGCCATCCTGCTCCTCGGCGCGACTCCGCTCCAAGCGGTCGGCAGCACCCTCCCGTCGATCATTCCGTCGTCGATTTCGGGCACGCTGCGCTACCAGCGAGAAGGACTCGTCGTGCGCCGCGTCGTCCTGGCCACCGGGCTCGCGGGCGCGGCGTGCGCGACCCTCGGGGCGATCGCATCGGACCTGATCCCGGGTCGCGGCCACGTGCAGATGGTCCTGACCGCCGGGCTCATGGCCTTCACCGCCTACCGGACGGCGGCGATGGGCAGCGCTCCCCTGCGGACCAACAGCGACGGCGAACCGCACCTCGATCTGCGCATCACCCGCCTCGCGGGCGTCGGCATCCTCGCGGGCCTGCTCTCGGGGTTCCTCGGAGTCGGCGGCGGCGTGCTCATGGTGCCCGCGTTCACCGGCATCGTCGGACTCCCGCTGAAGTCGGCGATCGGCACGTCACTCGCCTGCGTCGGCGTGATCGCGATCCCCGGCACGATCGCCCACCAGTTCCTCGGGAACGTCAACTGGTTCTACGCGTTGCCCCTGATGGCCACCGCGATTCCGGGCGCCCGCGTCGGTGCCCATCTCGCGATCAGGGCCACCGATCGTGCCCTGCGGCTCGTGGTCGCGAGCGTGCTCGGCAGCATTGCGCTGATCTACGGGACCGTCGAGCTCATCCGCCTGTTTCGCTGAGGAGTCGCGCTCGGCCGAACACCGCGTCGATCATCGGTTCGGTGAGCTTGCCGGTGAACGTGTTCTGCTGGCTCGGATGGAAGCAGCCCAGAATCGTCGCTCGATCGGTGACCACCTCCAGGCCGTGGGTGAACTTCGGCCGCGGCCGGGGCAGCGCGATCCCCGTTGCCGCGAGCGTGGTCCAGACCGCCTGATAGGCGAACGCGCCGAGCGCCACGATGACCCGGACGTCGGTCAGGAGGTCGAGTTCGCGCACGAAGAACGGCAGGCACCGATCCCGCTCCTCCGGCGTGGGCTGATTCGCCGGCGGCGCGCACCGCACCGCGGCCGACACGTAGGCACCGTGCAACACCAAGCCGTCGTCGACACTCACCGACGTCGGCTGATTCGCAAGGCCGTTCCGGTACATCGACGCGTACAGCCAGTCGCCGGATCGATCACCCGTGAACACGCGGCCCGTGCGGTTCGCGCCGTGGGCGGCGGGCGCGAGCCCGGCCACCAACACCCGGGCGTCGGGGTCGCCGAACCCGGGCACCGGCCGACCCCAGTACTCCTCATCGCGAAACGACGCCCGCTTTTCGACCGCGACCCGTTCCCGCCATCCCACCAGGCGAGGACACGCCCGGCAGTCCGCGATCTCCCGGGCCAGGGCTTCTAGCGTCGATGGCTTCACTCGTACAGCATGGCGTAGCCCGACCCTCCCGGTCGCCCCGCCGCGCCCCGAATGGAGCAGGCAATGGAGTACTTCGAGATGCAACTGACCGGTGATCCCGCACGGGCCAAGGCCACCGTGCAGGATGCGCTCGAAGCTCGGAAGTTCAAGGTGCGCTGGACCGATGAGTGGGCCGGAAGCGCGGAGCGAGGCAACAAGGTGGCCAACGTGCTCGCCGGCGCGCTCGCGCAGTACTTCCTCGTCGAGGTCGCGATCGGCTCCATTCCTGAGTCGACCGCATCGCTGGTCCGGGTCTCGCGTGGATCGCGCGGGTACATGGGCGGTGCGATCGGCGTCAGCCGTACCAACAAGAACATGCGCACCCTCTTCGACGAGCTCCAGGCGACCTTTTCCGCCGCCGGCGTGCTGCAATCCGCCACGGCAGCCCCGAAGTAAGCGCCTCCATCCCGACGGTCGGCGGCGCCGGCAACTCCCGGAGGAATCGCAGACCCGGCCGGTAGCCTGCGCCGTTGTGCGGGTCTTGCTCATCGTCAACGCGACGGCTTCTTCGGTCACGGCTCGCACGCGCGTCGTCATCCAGAAGGCGCTCGGCGCCGACCACGACCTCGAGGTCGCCGAGACGTCTCGCCGCGGCCATGCCGCCCGGCTGGCCCGGGGGGCCGCCACCGAGGGTTTCGAGGTCGTCGCGGTGCTTGCCGGTGACGGCACCCTCAACGAGGCGGCCGACGGACTGATCGGCACCGAGACCGCCCTCGCGCCGCTGCCCGGAGGTTCGACCAACGTCTACGCCCGAACGCTCGGGCTCGCGGCCGATCCGGTCGAGGCCACGTCCGAACTCCTCGATTCACTCGAGCGTCGTTCGTTCCAACGGATCGGCCTGGGTCGGATCGGCGACCGGCACTTCCTGTTTCACTGCGGCATCGGGTTCGACGCCGCGGTCGTCGAGGCGGTCGAGCGGCGAGCCGCCTTCAAACGCTATGCGGCGCATCCCCTCTTCGTGGTCGCCGCGTTCGACACGTGGCTCCGCACCTACGACCATTCTCGGGGTCGGTTCACCATCCGATTCGGCGATGGCGAAACGGTCGATGGGGGCACGATGCTCATCATCTCGAAGACGAGCCCGTATACCTACCTCGGACACAAGCCGTTCGTCGTCGCCCCGGCGGCCACGCTCCACTCGGCGCTGAGCTTCACCGTGGTGAAGTCCCGTCACGCCCCGTCGATCCTGAGTGTCGCCGGCCGGGCCTTGCTCTCCCCCCGACTCCTCCACCGCCACCGTGACATCACCCAACGCGACGGCGTCACGTCGGCCACGATCACCAGTGACGAACCGTTCCCGTATCAAGTCGACGGCGACTACCTCGGCGACGTCCGCCGGCTCGACATCGCCTACGTCCCCGACGCGCTCACGCTGGTCACACCATGACGGCCGCAGTGCCCGACGTTGACCCGGAGTCCGTCGCCGAGCCGGACGAGGTTCCTCGTCACGTCATCCGCCGGGGCCTTCGTGTCCTCTGGCGCTTCGTGAAGCTGAACCCACTGCCGTTCTCGATCGCGATCGTCGGCGCCATCGTCTATGCGGGCGCGTCGGTCCTCGGGACCCTCGTGCTCGGCCGCGTGACCGACAAGGTGCTCACCCCGAGCTTCAATTCCACCGGCGTGTCCCACGCGACGACCTGGAACTGGGTGGCGTTGATCAT
>JAENVU010000117.1 GCA_016650415.1 Acidimicrobiia bacterium | reverse complement strand
TGGCCTACGGCCTGCTCCTGATCGGTGCCATCACGCTCAACGGCATCGCGATGAACGCACTGGCGCGCCGGCTCGGGGTCGCGCCGGTGCCGGCGATCCTGGCCGGAGTCCTCGCGCAGACGATCCCCTTCGTCTTCACCCAGCTGGGTGTCCTCCAGCTCGTCATGCTCTGGCCCATCCTCATCGCGCTCACGTGTCTCCTGGCCTGGGCGGAGGATCCGTCATCACGATGGGCGGCCGGGCTCGGCCTGGCCCTTGCCGTGTCGATGCTCACGTGTGGGTATCACGGCGTGCTCTTCACCGTCGCCGCGCTGCTCGCCGCTCCGCTGCTGGTCCGACGTTCCTGGTGGACCGAGTGGCAGCGCCGCGCCGGCGGTGTGCTCGTCGCAGTCGGGATCGCGGCCGTCATCGCGCTCCCGTTCGCGCTCGGCCAACATCACTGGATCGCGGGAGTGGAATGGACCAACGACACGATCCGCAACGGATCCGCGGCCTGGCACGAACTCGCACCCGGCGGCCGCCACTGGCCCGGGTCCGTCCTCCTGGTCCTGGGGCTCGCCGGGGCGGTCATCGCCCGCCGACGCCGATCCACCCACTTCCTCGTCGGGCTCGGCGTCATCGCCACGCTGATCGCGCTCGGCACCCGATTGAGCGTGCTGGGGGTTCGGCCGTATGCAGAGCTCGTCAACCGTTTCGAGGTGTTCGCCCAGATGCGCTCCCCGTACCGAGCCACCGCCGTGACCCAACTCGTTCTGGTTGCGCTCGCCGGTCACACTCTCGATTGGGTCTGGACGCGGCGGCATCGGGTGGGGCCGGCCATTGCGATCGCCGCGGTCGGAGCGGTACTCGTCACGAGCGACCTCGGCAGCGGTCCGATCGTTCCCGCGCCGCCCCGAGACCAAGCCTGGATCAGCTATCTGGCCCGGCACCCCGGGGGCGGCGTGCTCATGATGCCCATGGCCGCGGGACCGAGCGTGATCGACTTCGAACCCACGACCCGGGCCATGGTGCAGGGTCTGGAACACGGGCACCCGCTCGTGAACGGGTACACCGGCTTCTTCCCACCCGGGCACGCCGCGTTGATCGATCGGATGGCGTCGTTCCCCAGCGCCGCCTCGGTCGCCGAACTCCGGCGGAACCACGTTCGCTACGTCGTGGCCGACGCATCGTGGTGGAATCCGACGCGGGCCCGCGCCGCCGAATCGCTCGGTCTGCGCGTCGTACTCGCGTCGAAACCCGCGGTGGTCCTCGACCTCCGCACTCAACCCGACGGGGCTGCCGCACGGGCCGCGCCGTAGGCGGCGAGGGCCCGGTCGCGCGCAACGGCGTGGTCCACGATCGGACCCGGGTAGGTGTCCCCCAGCACCACTCCCGCGGCCGCCAGCTCCAACGGTCCGAGTTCCCACGGCGCGTGCACCGCCGCTCCCGGGATCAGGCCGAGCTCCGGAAGCCATCGCCGCACGTACGCCCCGTCGGGGTCCCAGCGACGCGCCTGCGCGATCGGATTCATTACTCGGAAGTACGGCGCGGCATCGGGTCCGGTCCCCGCACACCATTGCCAGTTCCCGGCGTTCTGCGGAACGTCGCCGTCCACCAGGAGGCGCCGGAAGTGCTGCTCTCCCCACCGCCAATCGACCAGGAGATCCTTCACGAGGAACGACGCGGTGATCAGACGAAGTCGATTGTGCATCCAGCCCGTCGCCGCGAGCTCCCGCATGGCCGCATCGACAATCGGGTAGCCGGTCACGCCGGCCGTCCAAGCGGCGAACTCCTCCGGATCGTCCTGCCAAGCGATGTGTTCGTACGCGGGCTGCTGGCAGTGGTCGACGAGGTCGGGGTTCGCGGCGAAGAGATGCGCATACCAGTCGCGCCACGCGAGCTGGCGTACGAAGGCACGGCGTCCCGGCGTCGAGTCGCCGATGGCCCGGACCACAACCCGCGGAGAAATCACACCGAAGCGCAGATCGGCAGAGATTCTCGCGGTGAGGTTTAGATCGGGTCGGTCCCGCGTGTGCTCGTAGTCGTCGACGTGATCCTGGAACTGCTCCAGGCGGGTGAGCGCGGCGCGCTCGCCCGCGGCCTGCGGGGGGTCCGGATGGGCGGGAAGCGCGTCGCGCTCCACGCCCAACACGGTGGCCGAACCGGGTTCCGCGTGTCCGGCGAGCGGTCGGTCCGACCAGCGCCGGTAGTACGGGGTGAACACCCGAGACACGGTGCCCGCGGCGGTGAGCACCGATCGTGGCGGGTGCACGAGTGTCGACCATGCCGTGTCGACGACGACGCCACCGGCGCGCAACCGTCGCGCGGTCACCGAGTCGCGATCACGTGCGAAGCGGGTGACGTCACCGTTCCACATGACTGCATCCGCGCTGAGCTCGCGGGCGAGGTCGGCCAATGCGATCGCGGGATCGCCGGAGAGCACCGTGAGGGCACCCCCGCACTCGGTGATCGACTGGGCCAAGGCACCGACCGAGGCGAGGTACTGGGTGCGTCGGAACGGTCCGGCCGCGTCCAGCAGTCGATCATCGAGGACAACCGTCGGGATCACCTCGGCCGCGGTCGTCGTCGCAAGGGACCAGCCCTGGTTGTCCTCCAGCGAGAGATCCCGCCGGAACCACACGATCGCTCGATTCATAGGGCAAGATTCGCGCGAGGTTCACTTGCCATCGGGGCCGGCCCTCTGTATGGTTCACCTAGAAGTGAAGTGTCGCTCTCGACCGTCAGCCCGTCCGATGCCTGACATCCCTGAGGATCTGGACCGAGTGTTCGCAGCTCTCGCCAACCCCCACCGCCGCGCGTTCGTGTATCTGCTCGGCCTCCAGCCGTATTCGATCAGCCAGCTCGCGCAGCTCCGCGGCCTGTCCCTCCCCGCCATCAACAAGCACATCACGATCCTCGAGTCGGCCGGCATGGTACGCCGACGAAAGGTCGGGCGGACCAACGTCCTCACCCTCGACCGAAGTTCCCTCCGCGCCCTGCAGGCATGGCTCGGCCAGTACCACGCCTACTGGGGTACCTCCGACGAATCACTCGAGAACTACGACGAATACCTCGGACGAGCAGTGGAAGCAACCAGCCCGAAGGAGCACCCATGAAGAAGTTCATCTACCTCTACTCCGGTACGAAAGAACCGACGACCGAGGTACGGGCGCAGTGGGAGCAGTGGTTCGCGCAGCTCGGCCCGGCGTTCGTCGACAGTGGGAACCCCTTCGGCCCGGGCCGCGAAGTCACCGCCACGGGCAGCCGAGAACTCACGCCCGATCTCGCGCCGGCGACCGGCTATTCCATCGTTGCCGCGACGAGCATGGACGAGGCCGAACAACTCCTCGAGGGCTGTCCCGTCGCCGAAGGCGTCCGGATCTACGAAGCACTTCCGATGTAGCGACATCCGCCCGCAATCACCACATCACCGACTGAAACCGAAGATCACAACCCGAGGGAGTCACCATGCCCGATACACCACTCGACCAAGCGATCACGACAACCCGCTCGATCCTCACCGGCGTCACGCCCGATCAGCTCGGTGCCGACACACCGTGCGCCACGTGGAAGGTCAGCGACCTGATCAACCACATCGTCGGCGGTCAGTACTTCTTCGAAGCCGGCGTCCTGGGCCAGCCCCCGGCCGGTGAGACCGACTATTCGGCGGGTGACTTCGTCGCCGAGTTCGACACCGCGTCCGCTCGTTGTGTCGCCGCGTTCAGTGGCGACGGCGTCATGGAGAAGATGTTGACGTTGCCGTTCGGACAGATGCCGGGTGCCGCGTGGGCGGGTCTCGCCGCGACCGACACGTTCACCCACGGTTGGGACCTCGCGAAGGCGACGGGACAGAACACCGACCTCGCGCCGGAACTCGCAGCCCAGCTGCTTGCCGGGGCCAAGATGTCGATCCAGCCGGGGTTCCGCTCCGAGGAAGGCACCGTCTTCGGACCCGAGAAGACTGCGCCCGCGGGCGCCAGCAAGGCCGACGAACTCGCGGCATTCCTGGGCCGCACCGTCTGAGGACGACCGGCAGGTCAGGCCGGGGTCGTTTCCTGGCTCGCGCTCCGTCGAAACAATTTCTTGCGAGTCGTCCCGCCGGACGTCGCGCCGCATTGGCACCGCTGGTCCCTGGGCACGTGACCAAGCACCTGCTCGACATGGGCGCCACACCCAGCCCAGCTCGGTCGTCCGCACTGCGCGCATTTCGTTTGTCTACACATACCCCCTAGGGTATCACATCCCCCGCCGGGACGCGACGGGGAGAGCGTTGAGTACCTGTTGGCTCCCGAGATCAGCCGCAGCACCGAACTGAAGAATCAAGGTCCCCGCAGCCGCGCACACGGGACACGCCACGGCGAATATTTCGAGCGAGTCGGCCGGATCGGAAGCTCCTTCGAGCCGGCGAGCGGAGTGCACGATCGTCGACGACGGCGACACGATGCTTCGACACGTGAGGCAACGGACCGAACCGTTCCGCTCGTCGAACTGCCCTCCGAACCCGCGAGCCTCGAATGCGGTGATGACATCGGTCAGGGTCGTCGCCTCGCCCTGGATGAAATCATCGGGATTCGGAGGGGAGTCCAGTGGAGCCGTCGACGGGTCGTCGAGCTGCTCGGCACTGGCGTCGCGGTTGGGTTCCATCCCGAACTAGGGAAGCAGGTTGATGTCATCCCGCCGGGTGGTCACGACCCGCCGGGTGCCGGGACCGCCCCAGGACGACCAGAAGATCAGCGACAGAATCAGGCCGAACGCACCGAGGATCATCAAGATCCAACCGACCGTCGCGATCTCGATCCCTTGCACCGTCGCCGTGACCGCGAACGCGAGGATCGCCCCCACTGCCATCGTCACAATGCTTGCTCCAAAACCCATTAGTCTCACTCCTCATCGAAACGACACGACAGAAATGCTGTTCTCGAGCGTTCCCGCCCGGGAGCACGGCGAAACATTCGGTCCCGGTCGGCGCGTGAGAAATCCCCGGCGCGGTGAGAGAATGAGACTCCGGACGTTTCCGAACGTGAAATCCGGGTATGGCCGTGTTCGTACGAATGGCACGAGCACGGCGCCGTCACCACTGGAGGGGCACGACGATGGACCACGAGAATGGCGAACCTGACGGCGGTCGGCTCGGGCCCGTCCGACCCGACGTCGAGGGAACGGATCTGGCGACCCGCCTCCGATCCGGACCTCTCCCCCTCGGTGAGGCGGCGCGGGTGGGGCACAGCCTCGCCGAAGCCTTGGCCGCGCTCCACAACGAAGGGGTGCATCACGGACCGATCTCACCGGAGGACGTGATCCTGACGGCCGACGGGAACACGCGCCTGGCCCATCCGGTCGCGGGATCGACCGCTGATCCGGAGCAGGTTCCCACGAACTACGCCGCACCGGAGCAACTGGATGACCCGGTGGCAACGAGCGCGACCGACATGTACTCGCTCGGCGTCCTGCTCTATGAGATGGTCGTCGGATCGCCGCCGTATCCGAACTGGGACGAGCGGGTCGTCGCCGAACAGAAGTTGCGAGACCTCCCGGCCCCACCCTCGGCCGGCGCGACGCTGGTACCTGCCGCGTTCGACGATTTGGTGCTGCAGCTCCTGGATCCGCGTGCCATCGCCCGCCCAAGTGCCGCCGAGGCCGCCGCGGCCCTCCGCCGGCTCGAAGTGCCCGTCCTCGCCGGGCCCGCACCCGCGGTCCCGCGCACCACGAGCGTCACCACGATCGTGTCACCCGAACGACGCTCCTGGGCACCGTGGATCGCAACCGGCGTCGTGCTGGCGCTCCTGGCGACCGGGCTCATCGTGTGGCTGGTGGCTCGCGATGACGAATCGACCCGGACCGTACCGGCGGTCGTGGGATTGACGTCCGCCGACGCCATCGCCGAGCTCCGCAACCAGGGATTCAAGGTGTCCTCGACGAGCGCACCGTTCAACGGCGTCGCAGTCGATGTCGTGGCGAAACAGTCCCCCGCGGCCGGCGTCGACCTCAGGGAGAATGGCACTGTCGCCATCACGATCAGTACTGGACCGCCGGTGACCACGGCCCCGCCGATACCGCCGATCATCGTGAACCCGACCTCGAACTCGACGTCGTCGTCCACGAGTTCGTCGACGACGTCCACCACCACCACGACGACGACCACGACCCCGCCGCCGTGAGCCCTCGAGTCGGGGTCACGCCGTCAGACGCCGCCCGGGGACGCATCCGACGCAAGCGACTCGGGCTCGTGACCTTCGGCATCGAGGCCCAGTTCCGCCGCGGCCCTCGCGCTCAACCAGTGGTCGTCCGCGGTCTGTCCCGGCCCGGGCGCGACCCGTCGATCTGTGACCGCCGGCTCATCACCATCGGACCCCTGCGACTCGGCGACGGTTGCCACCGCACTCCGGGCCGATTCCTTTAGATTGTGCGCAGCCGAGGTTGACGAGGCTTTGACCGAGCGGGCGGCGTCGCGCACCGCGGGTGCGATCTGATCATCGATCGCCTCGGTCGCCGGCTTCTGATAGCGGGCCCACAGTTCGCGGGCGCCATACGCGGCCAACCCGACCACCATCGACTTCACAACGATGCGTGCCGTTTTCATGTCGATCTCACTCCTCGCCGGCGCCATCGCGCCGATTCGACCCAAACCCCGGTGGCTCAGGACCGTGAACGCGGCATACCCAGAACCAGTCGACGACAAACGGGCGCAGCGCCGTCGGCCCCAGCGCCCCGATCAGACAGCGCGACGATCAGCCGTCGCGACGGATCTCGAACCAGATGGTCTTCCCCTGGCCGTCCTCCGACCGATCCCACCCCCACCGATCGGTGAGTGACTCGACGATCATCAATCCGCGACCACCCTCGGCAACGACCGACACGTGTCTGGTCATCGAGGGAGCTTCGTCGGAGCCATCGGCGACCAGGACCTTGAGTCGGTGCGGCTCCAGGACGGCCGTGAGGGCCATCGGCTCGGCACCGTGCACAATCGCATTCGTGACGAGTTCCGACACCGCGAGACACCCGATCTCGGTCTGATCGGCAGACAGCGCGGCACCGAGGGCCACTTCGGCAAAGAACTCGCGAGCACGGGAGACGTAGCGGGGATCCCGCTGCAGTTCCATGTGGTTCACCCGCTGGTTCTCCGTCATCAGTGTCTCGGTATCCAGACGCTTTCCATGTGGGGGGTACCCCACCTGACCCGCCGACAAACCGATCGGACCCCAGAGAAAATATTGGCACCTCGAAATCGATTCGTTTCCGCTCACCCGCACGATGCTCCCACCGATCCATGCCAGTATTCCCGGGATGGATTCGAAACCCGGCGCAGCTCGATTTGATCCGGCACCGGACGGTTCTCCGGTCCTTGAAGTCCACGGTGAGATCGATGTCGCCGCGGCCGGGGAATTCTCCGACGCGTTGACTGCCCTGATCGACACCGGTGCCCCACTCATCGTGGTGGATCTCGCCGGCGTCGGATTCATCGATTCGTCGGGACTGGGTGCCCTGGTCGTTGCATCGCAACATGCCGAGACCACCGGCGCGGCGCTGACGGTTCGCAACGCGGAGGGCGCGGTCCGTCGAGTCTTCGAGGTGACCGGACTGCTCGATACCTTCGGCATCGATTCGCCTCAGTCCTGATCGGCGACCGCTCGCATGGTCGCGAGGGCACCGGCGAGAAGTCGCGAGACGTGCATCTGGCTGATGCCGACTCTTTGCGCGATCTGGGACTGAGTCAGTCCCTCTTCGAACCGTAGGCGGACGATGATCTGCTCACGCTCAGGGAGCCGGCCGAGGAGGTCGCGGACCAGGGAACTGTGCTCGACCGCTTCGTACCCAGGTTCCAACGTACCGAGCGACGAGTCATACCCGAACCCAAAGCCGTCTCCCGGCTCGGCGTCGAGTGATTCTGTGGAATAGGAACGATTCGCTTCCAACGCTTCGAGCACCGACTCCACATCCGCGCCCAACGCATCGGCGATCTCGGCGACCCGAGGCGATCGGCCGAGCGTCAAGGTCAGTTCGCCCGTCACCCGCGTGACCTGCTGTCCGAGTTCCTGCAAGGTTCGAGGTACGCGAATGGCCCAGGCCCGATCGCGAAAGTGCCGCTTGATCTCACCCGTGATCGTCGGCGTCGCGAAGGTCGAGAAGGCCAGTCTGCGCTCGGGCTCGAACCGCTCGACCGACTTCAGGAGTCCCACCATTGCGACTTGCTGAAGGTCCTCGACGGACTCGCCTCGATTGGCGTAGCGACGCGCCAACGCTCGCGCCAGACCAATGTGCTCGACGATCAGCTCATCGCGGAGATTTCGGTCGCGGGTCCGTCGGTATTCCGCGAAACGATCTGCGGCCGGCGCCGGTGTCGTCATCCGGCCGGAACGGCCTTGCGCATGCGGAACTGACGCTCGGTCGGACCGGACGAGAGGTCGTAGTCGTCGACCACGGAACTGACGATCGTTCGCGCCAACTCCGACAATTCACCGGTCCCCACCGCACAGGTCGTGGTTCCGAACACTTCGACCGCGTCGTCGTGCACTCGGAACGTGAGCTGGATCGTGCAATCGGCTGCACCTTGGCTCATCGCGAAGCACAACTCGTCGACTGCGATTCTCAGGTCTTCGATGTCTTCGACCGGCATACCCACCCGAGCCCCCGAGTCGGCGGCCGCCAACCGAGCAAGGCGTACGAAGCCGACGGACCCCGGGATCGTGAGAACGACATCTTGATGGCTCATCGCGGAATCCTCGCAGATTGGCCGACGGCCGA
>JAENVU010000116.1 GCA_016650415.1 Acidimicrobiia bacterium | reverse complement strand
GGCGGCCGAGGCGGATGCCTCTACTGCGGCACGAGGTCGGTGGGGATGTCGGCGATGCGGGGGTTGGCCCGGTCACGATCCGAGAGGGTCGGAGAATCCGATGGCCACGTGACGCCAAGCGCGGGGTCGTCCCACGCGACTCCCAACTCGTCCGCGGGGTTGTAGTAATTGTCGACGAGATACGTGATCGTCGCGTCGGTGATCGCGTAGAACCCGTGCGCAACCCCGCGCGGAATGTAGAGACCGCGGTGGGCGACGGCATCGAGCTCAACCGTGAGCGAGGTCCCGCGTGTGGGTGAGGACACCCGCAGGTCGTGGAGCACCGCAAGCACGCGACCAAACGGCACGTACCAATAGTCGGCCTGGAAGCGGTGGTAGTGCAGCCCAACCAAGGTGTCGGCCGAGCGATCGGCCCGGTTGCCCTGCACCATCATCGGCGAACCTTCCGGCAGCCATTCCTGCCGAAAGGTCTCCGCGAAGAACCCGCGTGGGTCGGACCACAGCGTCGGTTCGACGATGACGACGTCGCCGATCGCTTCGGACGGCATGATCTGGGCCACCGTCACTTGCTCCCGAGCAAACGGCCGTATTGGCCTTGGTAGAAGAGCAGCGGACCGGCGTCGGCAGTCAGCCCGAGGGCCAAGACCCGGCCCACCACGATGAGGTGATCGCCGGCGTCGTGTTCGGCTTCGATGGTGCAGTCCAGGTACGCGTGGACATCATCGAGGATCGGACCCTGGGTTCCGATCCGCCAGCCGATCTGACCGAACCGGTCGGCCCCCGGCGTCGCGAACAGCTTGCACACATGTTCCTGACGCTCGTCGAGCACATTGACGGTGAAGTGTCCGGCCCGCTGGATGCGCGGCCAGGTACTCGAGGTCTTGGCCGGACAGAAGAGCACCAGGGGTGGGTCGAGCGACACCGACGAAAACGAGTTGGCCGCGAGTCCGACCGGCTCGTCGCTGTCCATCGCGGTGATGACGGTGATCCCGGTAGCGAAATGTCCGAGCACCGAACGAAAGGATGCTGAGTCGGGCTGGAGGACGTCGGTCTCGTCCGTGTCGGTCATTGGAGGCTCCGCAAGTGAGATGGCCGGTGATCGGGCAGGCGCACGACCATACCCTCGGCAGCGGCAACCACTTCCGCACCGTTCACCCGGGCCGAAGCATCACGGGCGTCACGCAACATCGCGTCGACCTCGGCATCGCCATGACTCGGATCGTGATGGAACATCGCCAACGTCTTGGAACCGGCCTCCCGGGCGACATGGACGGCGTAGTCCACCGTGCAGTGGCCCCAATGGCGCTTCTGCGCGAACTCTTCCGGCGTGTGCTGCGCGTCGTGAATCAGCAGATCGACACCGTCACAGAGTTCGAGGACCTCGTCGGGAACGTGGTCGTCGGGAAGGCCCATACCGTAGCCCTGGCCATGGTCCGACAGATAAGCGACCGCAACTCCTTGCCACTCGACCCGGTACCCGAGGGTCGGTCCCACATGGCGAATCCACCGCGAGCGGACCTTCGCCTCCCCAATTGCGAAGTCGTCGTCGCCGGCGTCCTGAAATGACACGGCGCCTTCGAGTTGATCCGGCCGAATCGGAAAGTACGGCGGCCGCATCAAACCCGTGAACACCTCGTCGAGCGAGCCTTCGGTCTGACGCGGGCCGTACACATCGACCCGAGCACCCGGCTCGTGCAACGGGACGAAGAACGGCAGACCCTGGACGTGATCCCAGTGCAAATGACTCAGCAACATCGAGCCTCGGAAGGGTGCCGTCGGTGAGGAATCCATGACCGAGGCACCGAAGTTCCGCAGGCCGGTGCCGAGATCGAAGACGATCGGATCCTGCCCGGGCCGCTCCATCGAAACGCACGATGTGTTGCCGCCGTAACGCGCGAGGTAATCGCCATCGCAGGGGGTCGAGCCCCGAACGCCGTAAAATGTCACCGTGAGCTCCCCCGACACGACCCGGGACCCTAGCGACATTTCGGTCGGGTGAGAAGGGCGCGAACAGGATGTGACCGACGACCCAACACCAGATGGACTCGCCAGAGCCAGCTAGGACGGTAGGAGCAGGAAGTCTTCCAGTACCGCGGGAGACGGCCGGGGGAGCCGCACGGTGCGCCCGCCCGGATGCGGGTGCGGGTGCGCTACGCCAGGACGCGCTTCCGGAACCCGGCGAGACCGACCGCCATGAACACCGCGGCAAAGCCGACGACCGCTGGGTAGATGGCCCACAGGCTCATATGGGGGCCGGCCGTCAGCGCGGCGCGAAAGCCCTCACACATGTAGACGAGCGGATTGATCAACACGAGATTCTGCAACCACGGGACTGCCGAGAGGGAGGACCACGGGTAGTAGATGCAGCCCAACATCGTGAGCGGCAGCACGACGATGCCGAACAGCATCGGCACCGTACGCGG
>JAENVU010000115.1 GCA_016650415.1 Acidimicrobiia bacterium | reverse complement strand
GTCGCCGGCCCTCGCCCGCGCCGTCGCCGGTGCGGCGGCCGGGTTGCGGTCCATCGACCTGTACAAGCCGCCCGGGGTCGCCGAAACCATCGACTGGGCCTCGGCGCTGGCCCGGCTCGGTCACGACCACCTCGACGACGCGACGGTGACGGCGACACTGGGCGTCGTGCTCAAGTACCGCGAGGACCACGCGCGGGTCCGGGAGATGGGCATCGCGGAGGTCCTGGCGGCCGGGGTTCATGCCATCGGCCACTGAGCCCGCGGCGGGCGCCCGGGCTGCAGTCGGGCTCGCTCGCCTGGTGCGCGCCGCCGGTCTGCGAGTGCCGTTCGACAGCGCGGGGGTGTTCGCCGAGGCCCTCGCGGCGGTGGGATGGGACGACGCCGGCGGCGTCTACTGGGCGGCACGGGCGACGCTGTGCCGCCGGCCGGAGGACACCGACCTCTTCGACGCGTGTTTTCGGGCCTGGTTCGGCGCGACGAATGCTGCGGTGACCGTCACGGCACCGCCGCCCGAGATCGTCGTCGCGCTCGAGCGGGCGGCGGATGACGACGCCGATGTCGGCGAAGCCGACGATCGCGAAGCACCCCCCGTACTGGCCGTCCGCTTCAGCCCGACCGAAACGCTGCGCGATCGAGACTTCGCCTCGTTCTCGGCGGCCGAACACGCCGAGGCCCGAAGCGTGCTCGCGGACCTCAGGATGTTCGGACCCCGGCGACGATCCCGCCGCCATGTTCCTTCGCACCTTCGGCGGCGCCCGGACGTACGACGAACCGTGCGCGCGGCGATGCGCACGGGTGGGGAACCGTTCGGTCGGCGATACCGGGCTCCGTCGGTTCGGGCCCGGCGACTCGTGTTGTTGTGCGATGTCAGCGGATCGATGGAGCCGTACTCCCGGGTCATCGTGAGGTTTCTCCACAGCGCCGTCGTGGCCCGGAGTCATGTCGAAGCATTCGCGATCGGCACGCGATTGACCCGCATCACCCGCGAGCTCGCCAACCACGATCCTGATGCTGCGATCGCGGCGGCGGCCCGACGGGTCAGCGACTGGTCGGGCGGCACTCGCCTGGGCGAGACCATCGGACAGTTCAATGCCGAGTGGGGGATCCGCGGGATGGCGCGTGGTGCGGTCGTGGTGATCGTGTCCGACGGCTGGGACCGTGGGTCCCCGGACCTGCTCGCCGAACAGATGGAGCGACTGCATCGGGTCGCGCACCGGGTGATCTGGGTCAACCCGCTCAAGGCGTCGCCGGGCTACGCGCCACTCGCCGCGGGGATGGCCGCGGCCCTTCCCTCGATCGACCACTTCGTCGACGGTCACTCGCTGGCATCATTGGCGGAGTTGGTCGCGGTGATCGACGCATGACCTCGACTCGATCCCCGGGGGAGCTGCCATGAGGGAAGTGATGTCGGACATCGACCGGTGGCGAGCCGCGGGCCGGCGTGTTGCCGTTGCCCGGGTCGTCGCCGTCGACGGTTCGGGGCCGCGGGACCCCGGCGCCACCATGGTGGTGAACGATGCCGGCGAGGTCGGCGGCTCGGTCTCCGGCGGCTGCGTGGAAGGCGCGGTCGTCGAACAGGCCTTGGCGGTCCTTGCCGGTGAGCAACCGCGCGGATTGGTCAGCTTCGGGTATTCCGACGACGACGCGTTCTCGGTCGGCCTCACGTGTGGCGGAACCATCCACCTCTTCGTGGAGCCACTCGATTGGTAGCCGACACTCCGATCTACGACGCACTGGCTCGGGCGCTTCGTGGTGAACGGCCGATTGCCTTGGCGACGATCGTCGAAGGCGTCGGCCTGGGTGCGAAGTTGTTGGTCGAACCGGGCCGGCCCACCGTCGGCACGCTCGGTAACGTCGACCTCGACCGAGTCGTCACCCGTGACGCGCGGGCCGAACTCGGCGCCGGTCTCTCCTCGACTCGGCACTACGGAGAGCACGGTGAGGCTCGCGAGCGGGCGGTCAGTGTCTTCATCGAGAGCTTCGCGGTGTCGCCGCGCATGATCATCTTCGGTGCGGTCGATTTCACCGCGGCGTTGGCGCGGGTCGCGAAAGTGTTGGGCTACCACGTCACGGTGTGCGATGCCCGGTCGACGTTTGCGACGACGGCCCGATTCCCGATGGCCGATCTGGTCGTCAACGACTGGCCCGACCGCCACCTGGCAACCGTCGATCCACTCGGGGGGCGCGACGCCGTGTGTGTCCTGACCCACGACGCGAAGTTCGACGTCCCCGCGATCGTGGCCGCGCTGGCCACCGATGTCGGCTATCTGGGTGCGATGGGTTCGCGCCGGACTCACGCGACGCGCGTCGAGCGCCTGCGCGACGCCGGCGTCACCGATGCGGATCTCGCACGAGTGATGGCGCCGATCGGACTCGACCTCGGTGCCCGTACGCCGGAGGAGACGGCAGTCGCGATCTGCGCGGAGATCATCGCGCTGCGCACGAACGTCGAAGGCGTCCGATCGCTGCGCGACGGCGTCGGACCGATCCACGCGGCGCCGTCCTCACCGGAACCGGACTCCGCGGTGGTCACGCGTGGGAGACTCGCCTGATGGAACTCGGTATCGCCGGACGGCGAGCGGCGGTCGCAGCCGCGTCGAAGGGTTTGGGTTTTGCCGCGGCGGCGGCGCTCGCGGCGGAGGGCGTGGAGGTGGCGATCTGTAGTCGGAACGCCGACGAGATCGCGGCGGCCGCGCAGCGGATCGGACCGAACGCGATCCCAATGGTCGGGGATGTGGGCACGGTCGCGGGAGCCGGAGCGTTCATCGCGGAGGCCGGCGCGGCACTGGGCGGAATCGACATTCTCGTTGCCAACGCCGGTGGCCCACCGCCGGGCGATTTCGGCGCGATCGCCGATGTCGACGCCTACGCCCGCGCGTTCGAACTCAACGCCCTCTCCACGATCGCGATGTGTCAGGCGACGATCCCGGCAATGCGTGACCGGCAGTGGGGGAGGGTGGTCGCGATCACCTCGATCGCGGCCCGGCAACCAATCGCCAATCTGATCTTGTCCAACACTGCTCGCGCCGGGCTCACGGGGTTCTTGAAGACCGTGGCGCGCGAAGTCGCAGCCGACGGAGTGACCGTCAACAGTCTGCAACCCGGGTTGCACGCCACGGAGCGCATTGCCGGTCTCCACGGCGATGCCGGCGGCCTCGGAGCCACCGTCCCCGCCGGGCGGATTGGCAACCCGGCCGACTTCGGTCGGATGGTGGCATTCCTGTGTTCGGAGTCGGCCAACTACGTGACCGGCACCGCGATCCCCGTCGACGGCGGCGCCGACGCCGGGTTGCAGTGACCTCAGACGGGCTACCCACCGGAATCGGAACCTGTGACGTACCCTGAGACGATGGACGCGCCACCACGTGATCGGGGACTCTGGACGATCCCGAACCTGATCTCCGTGCTCCGGCTCGCCGCCGTGCCATGGTTCCTCTGGTTGTTGCTCCATGACGATCGCCCGATCGCGGCCGGAGTACTGCTGGCAATCCTGGGGGCAACCGACTGGATCGACGGCTACATCGCCCGGCGGTTCGATCAGGGCAGCAAGTTCGGCCAGATCATCGATCCCGTCGCCGATCGAGTCCTGCTCATCGCGGGGGCCGTCGCCCTCTTGATCGACGGTCGCGTGCCCCTCTGGGTCGGGTTCGTGGTCCTCGCGCGCGAAGCGTTGATCAGCGTCGGCACCGTCGCCCTGGCCGCCATGGGCGCTCGCCGCATCGACGTGCAATGGGTCGGGAAGGCGGGCACGCTGGCGCTGATGTTCGCGCTACCGATGTTTCTCTGGCTCGACGACACGCCGGCGGGCGCCGGCCACACCATCCTCGCGGTCGTGACCTGGACGTTCACGCTCGCCGGACTCGCGCTCAGCTACTACGCCACACTCGGCTACATCCCGATCGCGCGCGGAGCCCTGCGCGATGGACGGGAAGGACGAATGGCAACAAGGGGGAATCTGTGAAGGCTGTCATTCTCGCCGGCGGTGAGGGCACGCGGTTGCGGCCCCTGACGAGCAACCAGCCCAAGCCGATGATGCCGATCGCGAATCGGCCGATGATGGAACACATCGTTCGGTTGCTCGCCGATCATGGCATCGACCAGATCGTCGTCACCGTGGCCTTCCTCGCCAACCAGATCCGTACGTATTTCGGAGACGGATCCGAACTCGGCGTCGAGATGAGGTACGCGACCGAGGAGACGCCGCTCGGCACCGCGGGATCGGTCCGCAACGCCGCGGACGAACTCGACGACACGTTCCTCGTGATCTCGGGCGACGTCCTGACCGACGTCGACCTCACCGGGCTCATCAAAGCCCATCGCGAATCCGGCGCGATCGGGACGATCGCGCTGAAGCGGGTCGAGGATCCGGTGGAGTTCGGCATCGTCATCACCGGTGAGGACGGCCGGATCGAACGCTTCTTGGAGAAGCCCACGTGGGGTCAGGTGTTCTCGGACACGATCAACACGGGGATCTACGTGCTCGAACCGGAAGTGTTCGACTACATCGCGCCCGGCGAGAACGTCGACTTCTCGAGCGATGTCTTCCCGGCCGCGCTGGCCAATGGCAAGGAGCTCTACGGCTACGTCATGGACGGGTACTGGGAAGACGTCGGCACCCTCGACGCCTACCTCCAGGCCCACCACGACATTCTGGACGGCCTCGTTGCGGTGGAGATCGACGGCTTCAAGATGCGCGAGAACATCTGGCTCGGGGAAGGCGCGGATGTGGACCCGGAGGCGCGGGTCGACGGCCCGGCCATCATCGGACCGAACTGTCGGATCGAAGCCGGTGCCTACGTCGGAGGCCACTCGGTGCTCGGCGGCGACGTGGTGGTGAAGCACGACGCGCAGATCGTGCGCTCGGTCATCCATGAGCACACCTACCTGGGTTCGTCGGCTCGGGTTCGGGGCGCGGTCGTGGGTCGCGCCTGCGACCTGCGGAGTGGATCGACCATCGAGCCTGGCGCAGTGCTCGGCAACGAATGCTTCGTGGGCGAACAGGCGGTGGTCACGAGCGACGTCAAGGTCTACCCGTTCAAGTCGGTGGATGCGGGTGCGGTGATCACCTCCTCGATCGTGTGGGAGACCAAGGGCGCCCGCACCTTGTTCGGTCGACGGGGCGCGTCGGGCATCGCCAACGTCGACATCACCGCCGATGTCGCGACGCGCCTCGCGCAGGCCTACGGCACCGCGTTGAAGAAGGGCGCGGTCGTCACCACCAGCCGGGACACGAGCCGAGCTGCCCGCGCGCTGAAGCGGTCGGTGATCGGTGGGTTGAACCTGGCCGGGATCAACGTGGAAGACGTCGAACTCGCCACCGTGCCGCTCACGCGATTCCAGGTTCGAAACTCGCAGAACGCGGGCGGGATCACGGTGCGCCTGGCGCCCGAGGATTCGGACCGTATCGAGATCAGGTTCTTCGACAGCAATGGCCGAGACATCACCGAAGCAACGCAACGAAAGATCGAACGGTTGCTCGCGAGGGAGGACTTTCGCCGGGCGTTCGCGGGCGACATCGGCGACATCGTGTTCCCACCCCGCGCGCTCGAGTTCTACACCGCGGCGCTCGAGGATTGTGTCGACTCCGAACGAATCCGCGAGCGGGCATTCAAGGTCGTGCTCGACTTTTCCTTCGGCGCCGCGTCGCTGGCGCTCCCGGCGGTCCTCGCCAAAGTGGGGGCCGACGTCTTGGCGGTGAACCCCTTTGCCGCGACCCGGCCGAGCGCGCTCGGCCTCCGCGACCGAGAGGCTCGGGTCGCGAGAATCGGCACGCTCGTGGGGTCGTCGGCGAGCGATCTCGGGTTGGTCATCGACCCCGGCGGCGAAGCCGCGACCATCGTCGACGGCACCGGTCGTGCGCTCGACGAATCGCAGACCCTCAATGCGATCTTGACCCTGGTCATGCGAGCCCGGCCCGGGATCCGGGTGGCGCTCCCGGTCTCGGCGAGTCGAGTGTCCGAACGCATCATCACCGACGGCGGTGGGGTGGTGGTGCACACCAAGACCGCCGCGACGGCGATCATGGAGGCGGCCTCCCGGCGGGACGTCGATCTCGCCGCCACGCCTGATGGTTCATTGGTCTGGCCCGAGTTCCTGCCCGCAGTCGATGCGACGGCCACGTTCGTGCAGTTGTTGGACCTGCTGGCACAGACTGACGCGACGCTGGCCGAGGTCGTGGACGGGCTCCCACCCGTCTTCCTCGCCGAACGGACGGTCGCGGTCGAGTGGTCGCGCAAGGGCGCCGTGATGCGCGAGATGGTGGAGCGCACGAAGGGCCGAGACGTCGTGTTGATCGACGGCGTGAAGATCGCTCACGCCGACGGCTGGGCGCTGGTGTTACCCGATCCCGACGACGCGGTGGTGCATGTCCTCACCGAGGCGGCCTCGGCGCGCGACGCCGACACGCTGGCCGAGGAATACGCCCGCCGGATCACGAACCTGTAGCCGGAGGGGGCGGTCCCGAGACCGTCCCGGATAGCCTCCGGGCCGCATCCGAACCCGAACTCGCGAGGAACCCACGATGACCACACCCGAAGGCCTTCGCTACTCCAAAGAGCACGAATGGGTGCGCGTCGAGGAAGGCCGGGTGGTGATCGGCATCACCGACTACGCCCAGGACGCGCTCGGGGATGTCGTGTACGTCGAACTCCCGGATATGGGCGCGGCGGTGGTGGCCAACGCGTCGATCGCCGAGATCGAATCCACGAAGTCGGTGTCGGAGGTCTACTGCCCGGTCACCGGCACGGTCGTGGAAGTGAACTCGGCCCTGGACGACACTCCCGAAGCCATCAACGAGGACCCGTACGGTCGAGGTTGGATCTTCGCCGTCGAACTCGCCGACGCCGGCGAACTCGAGGGTTTGCTCGATGCCGCGGCGTACGAGGCATTTCTGGCTGAATAGTCGCGCGTGCTCAGGGTGAGGTTGAGGGTCAGATCCGGGCAGGGAATCGCTCGTCACCAACGCTCGACCTCGACCCCAGGTCGAGCGTTGTAGCCTGAAGGCATGGTGTGCACCCGGTGCGGTCATCGCAACGACTCGACGGCCCGGTTCTGTTCGTCGTGTGGCGCGGCTCTCGGCGCGGGTGAGAACACCGCCATCGGGGACGCGACCGCGGAACTCCCGGCGATGACATCGGCACCCACGGGTGGTGCCGTGTTGCACGTCCTGCGGGGTCCGAATGCGGGGAGCACCTATCTCCTGCGCGACGAGTCCACGAGCATCGGTCGCCACCCGGACTCCGAGATCTTCCTCGACGACATCACCGTGTCGCGACGGCATTCGAGCATCGAGCGAGTCGGCACCGACGAGTTCTCGATCCAGGATGTCGGATCGTTGAACGGGACCTACGTGAATCGCGAGCGAGTGGAGTCACGCGCCTTGGTCGACGGCGACGAAGTCCAGGTCGGGCGGTTCCATCTCGTCTTCCAGCTGGGGGATTCATGAACCGAATCGAGGTTCGGTCGTGAGCGCGCTCGATCATCAATCGATCGGTGAGGTGCTCGCCACACTGCGAGACGAGTTCCCGGATATCACGATTTCCAAGATCAGATTCCTGGAGAGCCAGGGCCTGATCGACCCGGAACGCACGCCGTCGGGATACCGCAAGTTCCGCGACGGCGACGTTGCCCGCTTGCGATGGATTCTCCAACAGCAGAAGGAGAACTTCCTGCCGCTGAAAGTCATCAAGGCGCGTCTGGACGAGGTCGGCCCCGACGGACTCCCCGAGGACATCGACCCACCCCCGGCCACCGACGGGACCGGCGACGGTGCAGCCACGTCCAAGGGTGAACCGGTCCGGAACGTCGCGACCGGTAGCGCGCCCTCGGGGAAATCGCGTCCGAAGTCCAAGACGAAAAAGGCGCCTCGCGCCACGAAGTCCTCGCCTCGATCAGCGGAGCGGACGACGTCGAAGTCCATGGGGTCCGCGACGAGTTCGGGCGTGAAGTTCGAATCGCCGATGTTGCCGTTGGACGACGGCGAGGGTGACGACCTCGCCGCGGAAGTTTCGGGCGCGAGCTTCACCCGTTCGGAGTTGGCGTCGGTCGCGGGATTGACGGCTGAGCAACTCGGTGAACTCGAGGAGTACGGGCTGGTCGCGCCGGCCGCGGGCAGCGGTGACCGGGTGATCTTCGACGAGGACGCATTGGTCGTCGCCAAGCTGGCAGCCGAGTTCGCGGGGCACGGGATCGGCCCGCGCCACCTTCGGATGTTCCGGGTCGCGGCCGAACGCGAGGCCGGTCTCTACGACCAGGTCATCGCGCCCCGTCTGCTCCGGCGGAATCCCGAGGCCCGGGCCAAGGCCCGCGAGGACCTCGTCGACCTCGCGCGCTTGGGCCGCTCGATGCGGGCCGTGCTGCTGCGTGGCGCGACCGTCGATCTGCTCCACGACTGAGGTCCTGGCCGCTCCGAGCGCGCCCGCCCGGCTGGGAGGGGCACCGGTGTATCGTCGCCGTCGGAGGTGGTGATGTGATTCGGGTGACCCTGATCGGAGTACGAGTCGAGGTTCCGTCGAACCAACCCATCATGCTGCTGCGCGAAGTGGATGGGCAGCGGTACCTGCCGATCTTCATCGGATCGCCCGAGGCCACGGCCATCGTCTACGCACTCCAGGGGATGGAGACTCCGCGGCCGATGACCCACGACCTCTTCGTGACGGTCATGGGTGATTTCCAGGTCGAACTTCGGCAGGTCGCGATCACGGCCCTCCAGGACGGCACGTTCTACGCGGAGTTGGAACTCGTGCGCGACGGCGCCGTGCAGCGGATCTCGTCCCGTCCCTCCGATGCCATCGCCTTGGCGGTGCGGCTCGGCGACGAGCTCCCGATCCTCGTGTCCGAGGACGTCTTCGAAGAAGCCGGCGTGCTGTTCGAGGAAGAGCAGGAGGAGGAGGAAATCGAGGAATTCCGGGCGTTCCTCGACGAAATCACCCCTGAGGATTTCGCGTAACTGGCGTCGCGCGCGGTGGCGCGCCGAGATGATGCGATTGAACCGTTGACGTCGCGCAGCCGGACCGGTACCGTCGACACCCCCGTAACTACGGATGTGTACTTCCCGGGGATCCGTATTGGAAAGGCTTCGAACATGACTGCACGCTCGAGTTCTGCGCCGGCTGCCGTTGCGCCCGCAGACGAGGTACCGGGGCTGCCGCCACGGATCGAACAAGGGGTCCTCACCGAGGGTGGCGAGTGGGTGGGCCACGAGACCGGTTTCAGCGGTCCCGAGGTCTGCAAGATCGTCGGGATCTCCTACCGGCAGCTCGATTACTGGGCCCGCACCGACCTGCTCCGACCATCGTTGGTGGATGCGGCGGGCAGCGGCACCCAACGCCGGTATTCCTACCGCGATCTGGTTGCGCTCAAGGTCATCAAGAGCCTGCTCGACGGGGGAGTGTCGCTCCAGACCGCCCGCAAGGCCATCACCTATCTGCGGGACCACCTCGGTGAGGACCTTGCGTCCGCCAGCTTGGTGATCGAGGGCTCGTCCTCGGTGCTCGCACGGACCGGTGACGACATCGTCGACCTCGTGCAGCGAGGCCAGGGCGTCCTCAACATCGTGCCGCTCGGCGGATTGGTCACTGCGCTCGGCGCCAGCATCCACGAACTCAATCCCGACGGGTGACCGCAGCCGAATCCGCGGGTCCGCTACGACGGAGCCCGCTCGACGCCGTACATCGGAACCTGGGCGCGAAGCTCGTCGAGTTCGGCGGGTGGGACATGCCGATTCAGTACGCCGGGGTGCTCGTCGAACATCGTGCGTGTCGCACCGACGCCGTAGCGTTCGACGTCTCGCATCTCGGGTCGCTCCGGATCGTCGGGCCGGGCGCGTTCGATCTCCTGCAACGAGCCTTCACCAACGACCTCGGCCGCATCGCGGCGGGCCGGGCGCAATATACGCATCTGCTCGATCCGACCGACGCTCATGTCGAGGACGACATCATCGTGTGGTGGGTCGCCGACGACGAGTTCCTCGTGATGCCGAACGCCTCGAACACCGATCGCATCGTCGCGGCGCTCCAGTCGGAGGCGACCGCGGACGCGGTCTCGATTTCCGATGTGACGGCCGAGCGCGCCGTCATCGCGGTGCAAGGCCCTCGGGCGCGCGAACTGGCCGCGACCGTCTCGCCCGCGATGGCTGCGGTGCCACGGTTCGCGGTGGCGCGCGTCGAGTGGCAGGGGACCGAGTGCGTGGTCGCGGGAACCGGCTACACCGGTGAGGACGGATTCGAAGTCCATGTGCCATTCGCCGTGGCACCGGCGCTCTGGCGCGCGTTCATGGCGGCGGACATCACACCGGCGGGGCTCGGTGCACGCGACACGTTGCGCCTCGAGGCCGGGCTTCCCTTGCACGGGCACGAACTGGGGGAGGGGATCACTCCGCTCCAGGCCGGCCTCGGATGGGTCGTGCGCTGGGACAAGGGCGAGTTCCGAGGTCGTGACGCGCTGGCGGCGGAGAAGGCGGCCGGCGTCACCCGGCGACTCCGCGGTCTCGTCGTCGAGGGCCGTCGTCCACCCCGGGCCGGATGTTCGGTGCTCATCGACGGTGCGGTCGTCGGTGAGGTCACCAGTGGGAACTTCTCACCGATCCTCGAGCACGCAATCGCGTTGGCGTTCCTTCCGCCCGACGTCGAGGACGGCGCCGCCGTCGCCATCGACGTCCGCGGATCGCTGCTCCCAGCCGTTGTGACCAAACCGCCGTTTGTCCGGTAGCAGCTCACGCCGCGAGTCGGGTCCAGGGGTAGGGGTCGACCGGAGGGCTCCCACTCGACCCCGCCTGAGGAATCACGGGTAACCTGTCGGTTCCAGCACCACCACATATGCCGTTGAACCCGAGCGGGAGAGTCCCCATGCGATGGGGGCGCCGAAGGAGCAACCTCCCCGGAAACTCTCAGGCTCACGAACCGCCCGGGTCAGGCAACTCTGGAGAGTAGGGATCTCGGTCCCTCACCGACGGGGAAAGCCCGGTTGTCCGGGTGAATCTCTCAGGTCCCACGACAGAGGGGGAGCGACCGCTACCGCGGATCGTCGACTCTTGCGCGAAGGGACTCATCGATGGCGAGTGCACTCCGAGACCAGTTCGTGGACCGACACATCGGTCCCGACGCCGCCGACCAGGTCGCGATGCTGTCGGAACTGGGATACGAGACGCTCGACGCGTTGACCGACGCCGCCGTCCCGGCCCCGATCCGCCGCGTCGACGGACTCGACCTGCCGCCAGCCCGATCAGAAGTCGAGGCGATCGCAGCGCTGCGCGACCTCGCGGACCGGAACTCGGTGAAGACCTCGCTCATCGGGATGGGCTACTCCGACACGATCACCCCGGCGGTCATCCGGCGCAACGTGCTGGAGAATCCGGCCTGGTACACCGCGTACACGCCGTATCAGCCGGAGATCGCTCAGGGTCGGCTCGAAGCGCTCCTGGATTTCCAGACGATGGTGGCGGACCTCACCGGCATGGACCTCGCCAACGCCTCGTTGCTGGACGAGGCGACCGCCGCCGCGGAGGCCATGGCGATGTGTCGGCGGATGGCACCCAAGGGCGGCGACATCTTCTTCGTCGACGCCGACTGCCACCCTCAGACGATCGCGGTGGTGGCGGGGCGGGCCGAACCGCTCGGGATCGAGATCGTCGTCGGCGATCCGGCGCGGGATCTGCCCCGGGCCCGAGTGTTCGGCGTCCTGCTCCAATATCCGGGCAGCGGTGGGGAAGTGCGCGACGACGCGGCGCTCATCGCGCAGGCACACGACGATGGAGCCATGGTTGCCGTCGCCGCGGATCTGCTTGCGTTGACGCTGTTGCGTTCACCCGGTGCGATCGGTGCCGACCTCGTGGTCGGGTCCGCGCAACGCTTCGGCGTACCGCTCGGCTACGGCGGACCCCACGCGGCGTTCATCGCCTGCCGGGACGCGAACAAGCGGACACTGCCCGGCCGGCTCGTGGGGATGTCGGTCGATGCGGCCGGGCGGCCGGCGTTGCGCCTCGCCCTCCAGACCCGGGAACAGCACATTCGCCGGGAGAAGGCCACGAGCAACATCTGCACCGCCCAGGTGCTGCTGGCGGTCATCGCGGGCTTGTACGCGGTGTACCACGGACCGGAGGGGCTCGAAGCGATCGCGCGGCGGGTGCACGGGCACGCGAGCCGAATCGTGGCCGGGCTCCGAGCCGGGGGAGTGGAGGTCGTCAACGAGTCGTGGTTCGACACCCTGACCGTGCGGGTCCCCGGACGCGCCGACGCGATCGCGGCTCGGGCCGTTGCGCTCGGGATGAACCTGCGGGTCGTCGATGCCGACACGCTCGGGATCAGCGTCGACGAAACCACGACCGAGGCCGTCGTCGATCAGGTGTTCACGGCGTTCGAGGTCGCGAGTGTGGGGGAGGGGCCGTCGGGGCTCCCGGCCGCGCTGGTGCGGACCGAGCCGTTCCTCACCCACGAGGTGTTCCACCGGTACCGATCGGAAACCGACATGCTCCGCTACCTGCGGAGACTCTCGGACCGCGACCTCGCGCTGGACCGCACGATGATCCCGCTCGGCTCGTGCACGATGAAGCTCAACGCCACCACGGAGATGGAGCCGATCACCTGGCCCGAGTTCGCGGGTCTGCACCCCTTCGCCCCGGTGGATCAGGCCGTGGGCTACCACGAGCTCATCACGGATCTCGAGCGGTGGTTGTGCGTGGTGACCGGCTACGACGCCGTGTCGCTCCAACCCAACGCCGGCTCGCAAGGCGAACTCGCCGGTCTGCTCGCGATTCGCGCCTATCACCAGAGCCGGGGCGAGCGCGATCGCACGGTCTGCCTGATTCCCGCGTCGGCCCACGGGACGAACGCCGCCAGTGCCGTGATGGCCGGAATGCGCGTGATCGTCGTCGCCACCGACACCGATGGCAACATCGACCTCGCCGACCTCAAGGAGAAGGCCACCGCGAATGCCGACGTGCTCGGCGCGCTGATGGTGACCTACCCGTCGACCCACGGCGTGTTCGAGACGTCCATCACCCAGGTGTGCGATCTCATCCACGAGTGCGGGGGACAGGTCTACGTCGACGGTGCGAACCTCAATGCACTCGTCGGACTCGCGGCGCCGGGCCAGTTCGGTGCCGACGTCTCCCACCTCAACCTGCACAAGACCTTCTGCATCCCGCACGGTGGTGGTGGCCCGGGGGTCGGGCCGGTCGCGGTTCGCGCCCACCTCGCCCCGTTCCTTCCCGGCCATCCGCTGGATGCAGGGTGTGCAGTTCCCGCGGTGGCGGCCGCACCCTACGGATCGGCAGGGATTCTCCCGATCCCGTGGGCGTACATCGCGATGATGGGTGGCGATGGACTGACCACCGCAACCCAGGTGGCGATTCTCTCTGCGAACTACCTCGCCCAGCGGTTGGGGCCGCACTATCCCGTTCTCTACACCGGGCCCGCGGGCTTGGTCGCGCACGAGTGCATCCTGGACCTGCGCCCGATCACCGACGCAACCGGGGTCACCGCGGAGGATGTTGCGAAACGACTCATCGACTACGGATTCCACGCGCCGACTCTGAGCTTTCCCGTCGCGGGGACACTCATGGTGGAACCCACCGAGTCCGAGTCGCGTGCCGAGCTCGATCGGTTCTGCGCGGCGATGATCGGCATCCGCGAAGAGATCGGTCGGATCGAACGAGGGGAGTGGAGCCACGACGCCAGCCCGCTGGCCGCCGCCCCTCACACTGCCGAGGACGTCGCGACCGACGCCTGGGACCGTGAGTACTCGCGGGATCTCGCCGCGTACCCGGTGCCCTCGCTGCGAGGGGCCAAGTACTGGCCGCCGGTCAGCCGGATCGACGGCGTGTTCGGTGACCGGAACGTCGTCTGCTCCTGCGCGCCGATTTCGGCGTATGCGGATGAGTAGCGTGGGAACGTGACGCGCGTTCGGACCCGGGAGTGGTCCAGCACCGACTACTACGCCGTGCTCGGCGTGGCCCCGGACGCCACGCCCGGCGCGATCGACGCTCGCTACCGCGAACTGGCCAAGGTGCTCCATCCGGACCGCACGGCCGATCTCGACGATCAGGAACGCTTCAAGCAGATGAGCACCGCCTATTCGGCGCTGCGCGACCCGGGTACCCGGGCGGCCTACGACGAGTTCCGGGACCGGATCGCATCGGGAACGCTGTACTCGACGCCATCGAGGCCGGCGCCCTCTGCGGGCCGGGCCGACCATTTCGCACCACCTCGGGTACTCCGGCGCCGCCCGCCGATGCCCGCCTGGCTCCGCACGACCGTGGCCGGGGTGCTGGGCGCGCTGGGGCTGGCCGCCGTGCTGTGGGCGGCCTTCGGCAACCTGCCGTCGCCGGCGAGTGCCGACACGCCGATCGCGGTCCAGATCACCTTGGTGATCATGGCTGCCAAGTTCTTCCTCTG
>JAENVU010000114.1 GCA_016650415.1 Acidimicrobiia bacterium | reverse complement strand
CGGAATTCATGTGCCGCTCCGTACTCTGACCACCCACTATTTCGCGGGCCAGTTCGTCGGCAACGTCCTACCGTCCACGATCGGTGGCGACGTGCTGCGGGTCACTCGCAGTGCGAAGAACATCGGATCGAGCGAGACGGCATTCGCGGCGGTGGCCCTCGAACGGCTCACGGGATTCCTCGCGCTGCCGCTCATCAGCGCCATCGGATTCATGATCGATCCCAGCCTGCTCTCGTCCGGCAAGGCATGGGTCGCACTCCTGATCTCGGGCATCACCCTGGCCGCGCTCAGCATCATCCTCGTACTCGCCGGTCACCCGAACGCGGCGGGTCGCTTCCAGCACAACGAGAACTGGACCCGGTTCCTCGGCGCCGTCCATGTCGGCATCGGATACCTGCGTCGTGATCGTCGCCAGGTGATCGGCGTCGTCGGCACCGCGCTCGTCTACCAGGTATCGGTCGTGTTGATGGTCGGCTTCCTGGTGCTCACCTTCGATGCCGGGGTTCCTGTCGCTGCACTCATCGCCTTCATTCCCATTGTGGCGATGGCCCAAGTCGTCCCGATCTCACTGTCCGGTCTCGGCGTTCGCGAGGGCATGTTGGTCCTGTTGCTGCACCCACTCGGCGTGTCGACCGGCCACGCAGTCGGGATCGGACTCGCCTGGTACGCGACGATGCTCATCGTGAGCCTCCTCGGCGCACCGGCCTTCGCCGTCGGTCACCGCACGACTGCCGGCGCCACCGCGTCGGGAACGACACCCACACGCACATGAGCGATATCACCCTCGAACCGCCATCGGCCCGCCTCCGACGCCTCCCCGGCGCGCGCGTCCTGTCCGGGGGCCGGGTGATCTATTGGTGGCTCGAGATCATTGCGGTGCTGTCGTATTACTTCGCCTACAGCGCGGTCCGAAACGCCGACGCGTTGCATCCCGACCGTGCTCGCCAACATGCCCTCCAACTGATCCGATTTCAGAAGGCCCTCGGCATCTACCACGAGCAGGCCATCCACCACTGGGCGGTTCGGCTCGAACCGCTGATCGTGACGGCCAACTACTTCTACGGCTCGTTGCACTTCATCGTCACGGTCGGTGCCGCGATCTTCCTGTTTCGCAAGTTCCCGGATGACTACCCCCGGTGGCGCAACACGTTGGCCATCGCCACGGCGCTCGCACTGATCGGGTTCCGGTTCTGGCCGCTGATGCCGCCGCGACTCCTCCCGCATCACTACGGCTTCATCGACACGCTGGACAAGTACCCGACGTTCTGGAGCTTCAACTCCGGCGCGATGAAGAAGATCTCCAACCAGTTCGCGGCGATGCCGAGTGTGCATTGTTGCTGGGCGCTCTGGTGTGCCTGTGCACTGGTACCGAGGCTGAAGTCGGTGTGGGCCAAGGTGCTCGCCGGGTTGTATCCGGTGATGACCGTGACCGTGATCGTGGTCACCGCCAACCACTACTTCCTCGACGCGGTCGGCGGGTTCGCGATCTTCGGTATCGGCTACGTGGCGGCGCGCCTCCTGACCCGTGCCGGTCGACCGATGGCGGCCTCGGCCGAGACCAACAGTCGCCCCCCGGCCTGAGTCCGAAAGCCCATCGGCGGGCTCAGGAGGGCTCAGGTCCTGCGGGTGAATCCCACGATGCTCAGCACCGCATCGCGCACCGCGTGATCGGCCAGCGACATCGGCGCGCCCTTCAGCGTGGCGAGGCCGAGCTGGCGGCGGGGTAAGTCGACGATTTCGAAGGTGCGCATGCCCTCGAGACTCGGCGGTACTGCCGTCTCGGGCAGCACCGCGATCCCGGCACCCGCCGCGACGAGGTCCGCGATCAAACGGATGCCCTCCACCTCGACCGGCACCTCGAGATGCACACCCAATATCGTCGCGGCGTTCTCGATCTCGGCACGCAACGGGTTCACCTCCGGGGGGAGGACCAGTCGCATCCGCGCCAAGTCCTTGACCTTGAGGGGACCGGGAGGCAGGTCGGCATCGGCCGGCGCGAGCCCCACCATGGGTTCATCGGCGAGATGCTCGAACACGATGCGGGGGTCGTTCACAGGTGCGGTGACCAACGCCTGCGCGAGGTCTTGGGACACCACCTCGCCGAGGAGCCGCTCCGACGCGCCTTCGTGCACGAGCAATCGCACCCCGGGCGCTTCGTCGCGAAGATGCGCCACCAGTTGCGGCATCAACCAGCGGCTCGCGGTACCCACCACACCGAACGACGCGTTCCCGACGCGCAGCCCCTGAAGCGCGGCCAGCTCCTCGTGCAAGAGCTCGATCTCACGCCGAATCCGACGCGCGTGCTCCAGGACGACCCGGCCCGACTCGGTCGGGCGGGCGCCCCCCCGGCCGCGGGCGAGGAGCGTGACCCCGAGTTCACGTTCGAGCTGACGCACCTGTTCGGAGACGTTCGACTGAACGGTTCGGAGCGCGTCGGCCGCCGCGGTGAAGGTTCCGGTTTCGTCGATCGCGATCAGTGTTTCGAAGTGGCGGAGTTCCACAACACCCTCCGATGTCGGTGCGTTTGGGTCACATCGAGTTGCCGTCGGCGCTCAGAACCGCGCTCCGACACATCAATCTGTCAGACAGATGATACCTATCAAAACTACCTGTTGGACAGATCACTCCCAGAGGGTGTTACCTGGGGGCGTACTGAAGTCAGGGAGCCGGGGCCCCCCGCCGGCTCCCTCGCTTCATCCCCCGCATCGGTTCCAGTGGGACCGAACGAACTCAAGGACATCATGGCTGCTGAAAGCCTTTCCACTCTGATCTTCACCGGTCCCCTTTCATGGACGGCCGACGCCGCCTGCGAAGGCCGCACCGAACTCTTCTTCGCTCCCGCCGGTGAGCGCCCCGAGGCTCGCGCGGTCCGCGAGGGCAAGGCCCGCGCCGTCTGCGCCGATTGCGAAGCGTTGATCGCATGCCGCGACTGGGCCCGCGAACACCGCGAGTACGGATTCTGGGGCGGCGAGTCCGAGGAGAACCGCGCCGCGGCCGGCTTCCGCGTCGACATGCCGGTCGGGCG
>JAENVU010000113.1 GCA_016650415.1 Acidimicrobiia bacterium | reverse complement strand
CTATCGGCCGGGGATTCCGCTTCCGGGATGAAGCAAGTGACCTATTTGTCCGGACCGCGATCGACCGCTCTCCGGACCCGGCATCGCACCGCTACGGTGATTTCCGTGGTGAGGTGGGCAGCGGCCTGGGTGATGGCGGCAATGGTGCTGGCCGGGTGCGCCGGCTCGGATCCGGACGACGCGATCCCGATCCGACGTCCACCCGGTACGCGTCTCGACGCGGGTTTCGTCGTCCCGGCAGGGAGCCGGCTGGTCGGGCCCGTGTTCTCGATACCGGTCCGCGACGGCGGATTCGCCTCGGTGGCGGTGATGGACGTCGATGGTGATCCGCTGGCCGTCTACGACGCATTCGTTGCGCAGGCCCGGCGCTTGGGAGTGCCGTTGCCGGGGAGCGGGACGAGGAGCGCGTCCGGCCTCGGGACGTGTTCGTTGGCTATTGCGGCTCGCGACGTCCCGGTCGGCAAGGCCGATCCGGCTCGTGCTCATGGACTGTCCTGCTACGGAGCGGCCCTGCTCCCCGGACGGGATGAACTGGTCGTCGTGGAGATGCAGTGGGGTGGTCCGAGTCACCACGCCGTGCTCGAGGTCGACCCGGCCGCGCCCTTCGGGTCGGTCCCCGACCCCGGCACCGCCCGGGCCTCGAAGGTCGCGCCCCTCCCGGCCGTGAAGGACCGCTCATCGGTGTCCGAACCCGGCGCCGCGTTCGGTGAAGAGCACAACGGCTTCGAGTCGGGGTATCGACGCTTTCGCCTCGAGCCGGGGTCGCGTGTCGTCGCGGACGTGGCGGGGATGACGTATTCGTCGCTCACCGTCCTGTATTGCGACGGCGAGATCAAGCAGGTGATGGACGGATACGCGCGCCAGCTCGGTCGCGGTGGCACGATGCCGACGGTGCAGCGCGTCCGAACCTCCGACGGTGGCGCCTGGTTGGTGGAGAGTTCGCCGTTCGGAGGCGGGGCCGCCTCGTTGCTCAGCGATCCGAGCGGACACTGGATCCTGGTTCGCGCCAACAGCGATTGACCGACAACTCGAAGAGGAAGCTCCGATGACGTCCTTGCCGGACCGACCCAACACCGCACTCGTGGTGATCGACATGCAGCGGCAGGTCGTCGCGGATGCGTTCGAGGTCGAACGGGTCGTCGCGAACATCAACACACTCGTCGAGCGGGCCCGAGCCGAGGCGGTGCCGGTGGTCTGGGTCCAACACTGGGCCGACGAGCTGCCGCAGGGTTCCGAAGGGTGGCACTACGTTCCCGAACTCGCCCGGTCCGACGATGAGCCCGTTGTCCACAAACAGTACGGAGACTCCTTCGAAGCGACCGAGCTGGAGTCGGTGCTTGCCGACCGGAAGGTCGGCCAGCTCGTCGTCACCGGTGCGCAGACGGACGCGTGCGTTCGCATGACGCTGCACGGCGCCCTGGTGCGCGGCTACGACGTGACGTTGGTCGCCGACGCGCACACCACCGAGGACATGCGCCAGTGGGGTGCGCCGATGGGCCCCGATCAGGCGATCGAATACGCGAACCTCTACTGGCAGTTCTCCTCGGCCGAAGGGCGCAGTGGTTCCACCGTCCCAACCGCCGAGATCGACTTCGCCGCGTCGTGACCGGTATCCCGACCCCGCTATTGGCCTGAGCGTGGGCCGGACCACCCCCCGGCAGACCAAAAATCGCGTTGGGGAGTCGGTTAGACCGGCGCTTCGACGTCCAACCGGGGCGAATGCGCGACGGGTTGGTGGTCCCACAAATCGGCGACGAGGTCGGACTGCAGCGATGCCACGGCCGGATCGTTCCACCGGTTCTCGTGCTGGAGCGGGTCGTCGCCGAGGTGGTACAGCTCACCTTCGGTGCCGTCGTGCACGTAGCCGGGCCGGTACGCGGTGCACACCCAACCGTCGCGGGTGATCGTGCGGAGGTGCACCGCGACGCCCCAGAGTTCGCTGTCCCACTCGGTGAGCACGCGTTCCTTCCCGCGTGCTGACGCATCGGCGTCGTCGACGGGGAGCGGGGTGGCCTGGAGGTAGTAGGGTGCCTCGATCCCGGCGATGGCACAGAACGTCGGCGCGAGTTCGACCAACCCGACCGGGGTGGTCACCACCGCGGGCGCGACCTGCGCCGAGGGTGCCGGCCGCCAGATGAGCGGCAGTCGCATCAACGAATCGGTGTGGTACGGACCCTTGAACAGCAGGCCGTAGTCGCCCTGCAGCT
>JAENVU010000112.1 GCA_016650415.1 Acidimicrobiia bacterium | reverse complement strand
CTTGGGTGAGGGTGCGACGGTCCGTGACCGGTCGGTTGTGCGGCCGTTTGTCGACGACGCCCTCACCCTCCGGACGCGATCAACCCTCGAGGACGTCGCCTTCCATGCGATTGACGGTACAGCCGACGCCTTCGAGATAGCCGATGGCACCGGCGACTTCGCCGTCTTCACCCGAGAGTTCAAGGATGACCCAACCCGAGTGAGCCTCGACCGCGGCACGCCGCAGGTTCGGAACCACGTCGTGGGCTTGCATCATCTCGTAGAGCATCGGCCGGTCGACGAGATCCTCCGGAAACGACACATGCAACCTGACCTTCATGGCATGCCTCCTGCTCCGCTCATTGGATCCCCACCGACCGACACACCGACTCCGGGTTGCCGATTAGGCCGGTCAGGAACTCACCGAACTCCCCGTACCGGGCCGAGACCTCGTCGAAGCGCATCTCGTAGACGATCTCCTTGAGGGCGACGGGGTCGTCGGCGAACAGCGTCACACCCCACTCCCAATCGTCGATCCCGGTCGAACCGGTGATGAGCTGCACGACCCGACCCGCGTACGTGCGGCCGACGCGGGCGTGGCCGGCCATCAGGAGCTTGCGTGCGTCGAAGTCGAGGGCGTACCAGTTGTCGGCACCGTCGCGACGCTTCGACATCGGGTAGAAGCACATCGCCGCCTTGGCCGGGAGGCGAGGGTGGACCCGCTGTTCGCGGTAGTGCTCGATCCGGTCCCGCCACACCGCGAGCCGCTCGGCAATCTCGCCCTCGTCGCTGAGGCCTTCGTCGGCCCGCAATCGCGCGCGCTCGTCGTCCTCGGTCTGGGCGTACTCGGACTGTTCCGTGAGCGAGACGTACGAGTACTCGGGAATCAGCGGCGCATCGAGGAGCTCCTGCTGGAACCGCTGCAGACGAGCGAGATCCGGACCGACCGCCATCACTCCGAGGTCGGCCTTGTGACCCAACACCGAGAACGTGATGGCCTGATGCGAGTCAGCCTCCAGCGCGGCAATCGCGTCGACGATCCGCTTGATCCCGCCGGGCTCGTCGGTGCAGGCACGATCCACTCGGTAGTACAGGTGGAGCACTCCCCACCCGATCGATGGGATCACCGGGTTCAAAGCCATGTCGGCAGGCTACCGGCGACCCCGGTCTCAGTTCGCGCTGAGCGACCGGTCGTCCCGAACGAAAAAGAACGGGTGCCCCGAAGGGCACCCGTTCTTGGAAACGCTGGTGGTGCGGGTGGACTAGAAGTCCATGCCGCCCATGCCGCCCATGTCGCCACCCGGCATCGCGGGAGGCGCTGCGGGCTCGGGCTTGTCGGCGACGACCGCTTCGGTCGTGAGGAACAGCGCCGCGATCGAAGCTGCGTTCTGCAGCGCCGAGCGCGTCACCTTCGCGGCGTCGATGACGCCGGCCTTCACGAGGTCCTCGTACTCGCCGGTGCTGGCGTTGAGGCCGTTGGAACCCTTGAGGCTGCGGACCTTCTCCACGATGACGCCACCTTCGAGACCCGCGTTGACCGCGATCTGCTTGAGCGGCTCCTCGAGCGCACGAGCAACCAGCTTGGCGCCAGTGGCCTCGTCACCCTCGAGCGTCTTGGCGAGCTCGAGCACCTTGGCCTGGGCCCGGAGGAGCGCCACGCCACCACCGGGGACGACGCCCTCTTCGACGGCCGCCTTGGTGGTCTGCACTGCATCCTCGATGCGGTGCTTCTTCTCCTTGAGCTCCACCTCGGTCGCAGCTCCGACCTTGATGATCGCCACGCCGCCGGACAACTTCGCGAGACGCTCCTGGAGCTTCTCACGGTCGTAGTCCGAGTCGGTGTTGTCGATCGCGGCGCGGATCTGGTTGATCCGACCGGCGACGTCCGAGCGCGTGCCCGAACCCTCGACGATGGTCGTCTCGTCCTTGGTGACGACGACCTTGCGAGCCTTGCCGAGCAGCTCGAGGCCAATGCCTTCGAGCTTGAGGCCGACCTCTTCCGAGATGACCTGACCGCCGCAGAGGACGGCCATGTCCTGGAGCATTTCCTTGCGGCGCTCGCCGAAGCCCGGAGCCTTGACGGCAACCGACTTGAACGTGCCGCGGATCTTGTTGACGACGAGCGTGGCCAGAGCCTCGCCCTCGACGTCTTCGGCGATGATCGCCAACGGCTTGCCCGACTGCATGACCTTCTCGAGGACCGGCAGCATGTCCTTCACTGCAGAGATCTTCGAGCTCACGAGCAGGATGTAGGCATCGTCGAGGACGGCCTCCATGCGCTCAGGGTCGGTCACGAAGTACGGCGAGATGTAGCCCTTGTCGAAGCGCATACCCTCGACGAGGTCGAGTTCCATGCCGAAGGTCTGACTCTCCTCGACGGTGATGACCCCGTCGGTGCCCACCTTCTCGAGCGACTCGGCAATCATCTTGCCGATCTCGTTGTCGGCCGCGGAGATGGCCGCAACGTTCGCAATCTGCGCCGGGTCGGTCTTGACGCTCTTGGAGACCGAGCGGATCGACTCGACCGCGGTCTCGACCGCAGCCTCGATGCCCTTCTTCAGGACCATCGGGTTCGCACCGGCGGCGACGTTGCGCAGGCCCTCACGGACCATCGCCCAGGCCAGGACCGTCGCGGTCGTCGTGCCGTCACCGGCAACGTCGTCGGTCTTCTTCGCGACTTCCTTGACCAGCTCGGCGCCGATCTTCTCGTACGGGTCCTCGAGGTCGATCTCCTTGGCGATCGATACACCGTCGTTCGTAATCGTGGGCGCACCCCACTTCTTCTCGAGAACGACGTTGCGGCCCTTTGGCCCCAGCGTGACTCGAACGGCGTCGGCGAGCTTGTTCATGCCCGCTTCCAGTGACCGACGAGCATTCTCTCCGTACGCGATCTGCTTCGACATTGTGGGGTACCCCCTGGGGGATCGAGGACTGGGGTCCGGACCGATGCTTCAGATCCGTTAGCACTCGCCTCAAACGAGTGCTAGTCCATGTTGGCACTCGCGGGCTCCGAGTGCAAGTTGGTCACCCCACAACCGGCGTAGTGTGCCGGACCATGGCGGAGATGCACGATGCGACCGAGGAATACCTCGAGACCATCCTCGAACTCGAGGAAGAAGGCATCGTGCCGATCCGGGCCCGGTTGGTCGAACGCCTCGGCGTCTCGGCCCCGGCCGTGTCCGAACACGTCAACCGGTTGGTCGACGGCGGCTACACCGAGCTCATGGGTGACCGGTCGCTGCGGCTCACCGACAAAGGACGGGCGCTGGCCACGACCGTCGTGCGCCGCCACCGGCTCGCCGAGCGGCTCCTCGTCGACGTGATCGGGCTCGAATGGGAGAAGGTCCACCGAGAAGCCGACCTGTGGGAACACGCCATCTCGGCCGACGTGGAAGAGAAACTGATCGCCTTGCTCGGTGATCCCGGCACCTGCCCCCACGGCAACCCGATCCCCGGCTCGTCGAACCGCGCCGACACGTCGGCTCACGTCGCCCTGGTCGAGGCCCCGCCCGGCTCGTTCGTCGTGGCCCGGATCAGCGAGAAGCTGGAACTGGACGACGGCGCGCTGGCATTTCTCGCCGGCGCGGCCCTGATCCCGAACGAGTCCGTCGAGATCGTCGGGTCCAGCGCCGCCGGCCGCGAGGTCCGTACGGGCACGGGCACCCACGAGGTGGCCCGGGAACTCGCCGCGCTGATCTGGGTACGAGCCGCCTGAGACGGACTCAGCCCG
>JAENVU010000111.1 GCA_016650415.1 Acidimicrobiia bacterium | reverse complement strand
GTTCGACACGGTCGAGGGTGGGCTCGAACTGGGACTGCGGTGGATGACCGTCTACGCATTCTCGACCGAGAACTGGCGACGCCCGCTCGATGAAGTTCGGTTTCTGATGCGCTTCAACGAATCGCTGCTGTTGCGTCGCCGCGATGATCTCAACGAGCGTGGAGTGCGGGTCCGGTTCATCGGCCGACGCGGTGGTCGAGTGCCCAAGCGCGTGCTGCGCCATATCGAGGACACGGAAGCGCTGACCGCCAAGAACCGCCGGATGACGTTGACGTTCGCGTTCAACTACGGCGGACGGGCCGAGCTCACCGATGCCGTGCGGTCGATTGCTCGGGAGGTCTCGGCGCGACGGTTACGGGCCGATTCGATCGACGAGAAGACGATCGCGAAGCATCTCTACGCGCCCGACATGCCCGACCCGGATCTGATGGTCCGCACGTCCGGTGAGTTCCGAGTCTCGAACTACCTCTTGTGGGAGAGCGCATACTCGGAGTTCATCTTCACCGACGTGCTCTGGCCCGATTTCCGCCGGGAGCACCTCTTCGACGCGGTTCGTGAGTTTCAGTCCAGAGACCGGCGGTTCGGGGGCCTTGAAACCGACGGCGGGGCGTGAGCTACCGGTACGAGTTCGCGCTTCGTGAACGGATCGGGGCGAACTGCGCGGCGTTCGAACGGCGGGTGATCGAAGACTCCGAGCGGCGAGCGGCGACGGCCATCGCGTTGGTCGACGATGCCGGTGAAGCGGGGTATCTGTTCATCCGGCGGGCGCTGACGATGCGTCGCAATCCTGGCCAGTACGCGCTCCCGGGTGGACGAGCGGAGCCGGGGGAGTCGGCCGAGCACACTGCCCGGCGAGAGCTGGCCGAGGAACTCGGTGTCGATCTCGGGCCCGAGACGGTGCTCGGTGTGCTCGACGATCTTCCGACGCGCGCGGGTGGTGTGGTGACGCCCGTCGTGTTGTGGGCGGGGGGTGCGGTCACGATGGCCCTCGATCCCGATGAGGTCCACGACGCGTGGGTGCGGCCCGTCGCGGAACTCGATCACCCGGAGGCGCCGCGGCGGGTGACCCTTGATGGTGTCGAGGGTCAAGTGCTGCGCATGCCCGTCGGTGGGGAGTGGATCAATCCCCCGACCGCCGCGATGCTGTATCAGTTCCGCGAGGTCGGACTCCACGGCCGGACGGTACGGGTCCACGACGTCGCGTCCCCCCTCTGGACCGCCAAATAACGGGTGAGTCCCTACACTCGGTCGCATGCCTGGCTTGTACCGCGATCACGGAGTTGTGCTCCGGACGATCAAGCTGGGCGAGGCGGATCGCATCGTCAGCTTCATGACTCAGGGGAACGGGAAGGTCCGGGCCGTCGCCAAGGGGATCCGCAAGAGCGGGAGCCGATTCGGCGCGCGGCTCGAACCGACATGCCACGTGATGATCCAGTGCTACCGGGGTCGTGAGCTCGACGTCGTGACCCAGGTCGAGACCGTCGAGGCGCACCGCACCCTGCGAGAGGACTACAACTCGTTCACCCACGCGGTCACGATGTTGGAGGCCGTGGATCAGGTCGCCCAAGAGCGTGAACCGGCACCGGCGTTGTACCGGATGTTGACGGGCGCGCTCCGTACCCTCGACACGACGCCGTCACCGGTGATCACGCCGGGGTTCTACTGGAAGCTGCTCTCGCTCGAGGGGTATCACCCGCATCTGGACGGATGTGTCCGCTGTGGAGCCGAGGAGGGTCCCTTCGTCGCCTTCGACCTCGCCGAGGGTGGCGTGCTCTGCCCGACCTGCGGGCGGCTGGGTGGCCGCCGCATCGCGCCGGAGGCGCTGACGTTCCTGAGTCGACTCGTCGGCGGTGAACTCCATCTGGCGATGGCCGAACCGCCCGACCCCCTGCATCTGCTGGAGGTCGAACGGCTCGGCATTGCCGCCCTCGAGCATCACTCCGAGCGCAGAATCCGAAGCGCGAACCTGCTCTGATCCGGCCGTTTGGGTGGTTGGCCCCCTTCGGCCGCCGGTTCGGGTGCCGGTCGACGGCCACACGGCCGAATCGACTCCGGTTTGCAGGCCGATCTCACCTAGCCTGGCACCTTCATGGCCAAAGCTGACTTGATGGATCGCGTCGTCAACCTCTGCAAGCGGCGAGGTCTCGTCTTCCCGTCCAGTGAGATCTACGGCGGGTTCCGGTCCACCTGGGACTACGGGCCGCTCGGCGTCCTGCTCAAGCGCAACGTCAAAGACGCCTGGTGGCGCTCCATGGTCCAGGAACGGGACGACGTCGTCGGCCT
>JAENVU010000110.1 GCA_016650415.1 Acidimicrobiia bacterium | reverse complement strand
TTCGAACTCGAGTGGTTCGTCACCTGGCACGGACTCCCGGTGGCCGACCTCGATCTGCTCCGCACCACGATCACCCGGAGCGGTCCGCTCCCCCATGACAGTCGCCTGACGTTCGAACCCGGCGGCCAACTCGAGGTCAGCGCGCCACCGTCACGGTCCGGCTCCGAGGCCATTCGCCGCGCCGCCGAGGACTCCACCGAGGTGATCGCCCGGCTGGCGGACGCCGGGATGGAGTGCATCGCCGTCGGGTTGGATCCCATCGGCCGTCGGCGTCGCGTGCTCGACGAACCGCGCTATCGGTCGATGGCCGACTATTTCGCGGCCGGAGGCTGCGCCGGTGAGTCGATGATGTGCAACACCGCGTCGTTGCAGATCAACGTCGGGTTCACCGACGACATCGATCGGCAATGGGAACTCGCGCACGACGTGTCGCCGATCCTGAGCGCGATCTTTGCGAACTCGTCGATCGTCGACGGTCGCCCGAGCGGTTGGCAGTCGAGCCGGCTCGCGGTGTGGGGTGCGCTCGACCCGCCTCGCACCGCAGCCGTCACCGCCCATCCCGCCGCCGCGACCGCGTGGGTCAACTACGCGCTGGACGCGCCCGTGATGTTGTTCCGCACCGGCACGGACTGCGTGGTCCCCGACTCGCCACTCACGCTGCGCCACTGGATCACCGACGGACACGCGGTGGGTCATCCCGACGTCGACGACGTCGAGTACCACCTCACCACGCTGTTTCCACCGATTCGGCCACGCGGTTGGCTGGAACTCCGGATGCTCGACGCGCTCCCGCACCCCTGGTGGGAGGTCGCCGCCGCGATCACCGTCAGCGTGCTCACCGATCCTGCAGTCGCGGCACGGGTCGCTCCGATCGTGCAGGGCGGTCGCACTCTCGCGCTCAACGCCGCGTGGTGGGGCGTGCACGACCCGGCCATCGGCGGCACCGCCATTCAGCTCCTCGACGCCACCCTCCCGGCCCTCGGCCGGCTCGGCTATTCCGACGATCTCGTGAGCGACGCGCACCGCTTCGTCGAGCGCTACACGCGTCGCGGCCGCTCACTCGCCGACGACGGCCTCGACCGATGGGGCACGGGGGCTTCCGTCGTCCCCGCACCCGAACGCGTCGCCACGACCACCAGCCGATGAAACCCGCGACCGTGCACGACCTGGACGCGGCGCGGGCGCGCACCCTCGCGCTGGTCGCCGCGCTGAGCGACCCGCAACTGACGGCACAGCATTCGCCCCTCATGTCGCCGATCGTCTGGGACGTCGCGCACATTGCTCACTTCGAGGAGCTGTGGCTCCTCCGCGAACTCGGCGGCGCGGCGCCGACCGACCCTCGCTTCGACGACGTGTACGACGCGTTCCGACATCCCCGCGCGGAGCGACCCGACCTCGACATCCTCGATCCCGAGCATGCCGCCGCCTTCGCGGCATCCGTCCGCGCCCGCGTGCTCGCGGCACCCCAGACCGCAGCGATCGCCGATTTCACCGCCGCCCTCCTTGCCGACGACTTCGTGTATTCGATGGTGGTCCGCCACGAGCACCAACACGTCGAGACGATGCTGGCGACGATCCAGTTGATGGCCACCGGCCACCCCGCCGACGCCGGCGACGGCCCCGGACGGGCTGCGATCACCGGTGATCTCGACGGCGAGGTCCTCGTTCCCGCCGGCCCGTTCGTCATGGGGACCGACACCGACGTTGCGGCCTACGACAACGAACGGCCGGCCCACGCCGTGGACCTGCCGGCGTTCTTCATCGACCGGACGCCGACCACGAACGGCGAGTACCTACGCTTCATCGAGGCGGGCGGGTACGAGGATCCGGGACTGTGGAGTGCCGCGGGCTGGGCCTGGCGCCGGACCGCAGACCTTCGCCACCCCGAGTTCTGGCACGAAACCGACGACGGCTGGTCACGCACCCGGTTCGGCCGGGCCGAGCCGGTGCCGCCGGCCGAGCCCGTCCAACACATCGGCTGGTACGAGGCCGACGCGTACGCCCGCTGGGCGGGGAAACGGTTGCCCTCCGAAGCCGAATGGGAAAAGGCCGCGAGCTGGAACCCCGGCCGTGGAATCGGCGAGAAGCGCACCTGGCCATGGGGCACCGACGGGCCCGAGTCACCGCCGGCCGCGCTCTGGGGCACCACCGCACGCTGGGGGCCCGACGCCGTCGGCGCGTACCCGGACGGCGCGTCCGCCGGCGGCGTGCTCGATCTCATCGGCGGGGTCTGGGAATGGACCGCCTCCGACTTCCACCCCTACCCGGGCTTCCGCAGCTTCCCGTACCCGGAATACTCGGAGGTGTTCTTCGGCTCGGAGTACAAGGTGCTGCGAGGTGGATCCTGGGCGACGAGTCCGCAGGCGATCAGTACCACGTTCCGCAACTGGGACCATCCGATTCGGCGGCAGATCTTCAGTGGCGTGCGTTGCGCGCGGGACGCGTGAGCCACCCGTGTGTCGACACCTCGGATACCTCGGATCCCCGCGATCACTCTCCGGCCTGATCCACGCACCCCACGGACTCAGCGACCAGGCCCGAGCACCCCGCGAGATGATCGTCGCCGACGACAACCCGGACGGCTGGGGCATCGCCTGGTGGACGAGCGTCCGCCTTCCACCGCTGCGCTATCGCAGCGTCGAACCGATCTGGACCGACACGTCCTTCCACCACGGCGAGGACTGTTCATCCGCGATCCTGGCCGCCGCCCGGAAGGCCTCACCCGGCACGACGCTGCGTGAGGTCAACAATGCCCCCTTCGTCGCCGACACCCGACTCGGGCCCGTCGCCTTCTCGCTCAATGGCCACGCGTTTCAAGGCGGTACCGAGACCCGGCTGCGTGCGCAGGTTCCCGCCACCATCGAGCTCGCGGGCGACACCGATTCGGAAGTGTTGTTCGCGATCTTCCGCGCCCGCGTGGAGGCCGGTGACGGGATCGCGTCGGCGCTCGCCGCAGTCCATGCCGTCGTCGATCCGGCAGCGGATGCCTACGTGAATCTTCTGACCATGACGGCGTCGACCCTCGCCGCGACGACCTGGCACCACACCCTCTACCTGCATCGAGATCCGACGGGCACCACACTCGCGTCCGAAGCGCTCGACTCGGACCCGGGTTGGGAACGGGTTCCCGATGCACACCTGGTCACCGTGACCCACGACACCGTCGACATCACCCCTCTGGAAGGACCCCGATGAGTTCCGCCACCGTGCGCGTCGACAACCACCTCGGCCCCGACGACATCGCCCGAGCGCTGCACGCCGATGCCCGCGCCGGGCTCACCGCAACCCCGAAGGTGCTCCCGCCCAAATGGTTCTACGACGATCTGGGTTCGGACCTCTTCGACCAGATCACCCGACTCCCCGAGTACTACCCGACCCGCACCGAGCGATCGATCCTCATCGAACGGGCCGACGCCATCGTCGCGGCCAGTGGCGCCGACACGCTCGTGGAACTCGGATCGGGCACCTCCGAGAAGACCCGGATCCTCCTCGATGCGTTCCACCGGGCCGATGCGCTCCAGTCCTTCGTACCGTTCGACGTATCGGCCGCGACGCTGCGCGAGGCCGCCAACGCGGTCGCCGCTGAATACGCCGGCGTCGCGGTTCACGCCGTCGTCGGCGACTTCGAACGTCATCTCGATTGCATTCCCGTCGCGGGGAAGCGGACCGTCGCGTTCCTCGGAGGCACCATCGGCAACTTCGACCCGGTCTCCCGTGCCGGCTTCCTGCGCGCCCTCGCCCGCACGTTGCGCCCGGGTGAGTCGCTGCTCCTCGGCACCGATCTCGTCAAGGCCGAAGACCGCCTCGTCCGGGCGTACGACGATGCCGCCGGCGTCACGGCTGCCTTCAACAAGAACGTGTTGTCGGTCCTGAACCGCGAACTCGGTGCCACCTTCGACCTCGACGAGTTCGAGCATGTCGCGCGCTGGAATCCACGCGACGAGTGGATCGAGATGCGCCTCCGGTCGACGCGAGCACTCACGGTTCCCGTGCCGGCGCTGGACCTCGTCGCCACCTTCGCGGCCGGCGAGGAGATGCGAACCGAGATCAGCGCCAAATTCCGGCGCGCCCGGGTCCAGGACGAACTCGACACCGCCGGGTTCGATCTCCAGTGCTGGTGGACCGACCCCGCCGAAGACTTCGCGCTCTCCCTCGCCCGTCGCCGCTGACCATCTCGCCTCCCGCTCGCGGCCGGTACCCTGCTGCGGTGGCGAGGCGTGGGAATCGGCTGACGGCGCGCGCCGTCGCGGGGATCGGACTCGGCATGATCCTGGCCGCCTGCGCAAGCGCGGGACCGAACTCGGCGACACCGACGAGCCAACCGCAACGCCCGGCCGCCGCGAATCACGCCGCGCCCTTTGCCGACGGGACCGAGGTGCTGGGCACGCAACTCGATCGTCGCGGCCCGATCACCGTCACGCCCGAGGAGTACGACTCGTTCCTCGAAATGGCGA
>JAENVU010000109.1 GCA_016650415.1 Acidimicrobiia bacterium | reverse complement strand
GTGTCGACGATCACGTCGCCGTGGCCCAGCACGCCCGCGGCCGCCGGCGCGGCCACCACCAGCACATTCTTCATCCACTGCTTCGGGCGAGCGGTGCGTACCAGCCCGGCGAGCAGCGACATCGACCTGGTCGACGCCGGGCGCGGGTCGGCCCCGGCAGCCACAGGGGCGGAATCAGACATCAGGTGATGCTACCCGGCGTACCCTCCGAGTTCGGGGTGCTCAGCCTCGGCGACGGCACGGGATTCAGTTGCCGCCCAGTTGAAGATTCCCGTGGCCATGGTGGAGGCCTCGGCCGCGACCCGCTGCGCGTAGACCTCGGCGCGTGCGGCGTGGAGTGCCGGACGGTCGGGTTCTGCCTGGGTTGCGAACTCGACGAGATGAGCGGCTAGTCGAAGTTCTCCGGCCGCCGCGAGTTCCCGAGCGCGTTGTGCGAGCCGGTCGGTGCCCCCGGCGAGTGCGGCGATCTCCGCGGCGAGGCGTGGGGCCGGCGCCGGCTTCAGGTGACTCGGGTCGCCGTCATACCAGCCACCGAACAGGCGCCAAACGTTGCGGATGACGAACTCGGGTTCGTCGTAGATGGGACCGAGATAGGGCTTGTCGAGCAAATGAGGTGGCGCGGTCACGGTGTTGACGATGTCGTCGAGCCGGGCGCCTTCGTTCATCATCCGGATCGTCTCGTTGTGCAGGTGTTCGAGCAGGCCGGCGGAGTCGGTCAGTGCGGTGCGGATGCGGTCGGAACCGATGATCGGAAGTCCGTGGCCGGGCAGCATCACCTCGGCGTCGAGCGTGGCCATCGTCCTGAGGGCTTGGGCCCACTCGATGGCGTAGCGCTGCACCTTTTGGGGATTCCCGCAGTTGGGAGCGGCCCAGATGAAGAGGTCACCCGTACACAGGACCTTGCGTTCGGGCGCCCAGATCCACACGTGATCGTCGGTTTCGCCGCGGTCGTGGTGCAGTTCGAAGGTCTCACCGCCGAGTGAGATGTCGAGGCGGGTCCTGAACGTCTCGTCGGGGTAGCGGAAGTGAGTCGGGAAGGTCGGCCGCGGCAGCTGGAACTGCCGTTGGTTGATGATGCCGTTGTACCCCTTGGTCGCTCGGTACCGATCGAAGCGTGCCGTGATCGCCTCGTGGGCGACCACGCGCGGCGGTGCCCACCCCCGCTCGGAGGACTGCTTCTCGTAGAGGTCGACGCCGAAGCAGTGATCGGTGTGGCCATGGGTGAACACCGCAGTGTCGAGGCGAACGTCGCGCCACGCACGCAACGATTCGTGCACTGCCGCGCACGCGAACCAACTGCTCGTATCGGCGAGAAGCAGGCCGGCATCGGTGTTGAATGCGGCGACGTTGGAGAACGCCGCGACGAACGCGGTCTCGGCCGCAACGTCGACCAGTTCCCCGTTCCAGCCGAACATCGTCCGATGAGTCGGTGGTTCGGCTCCGGTATAGAGGCGGTCGGCCAGGTCCAGAAGGTCACCCATGGCCGAGGAGTTTGCCAGTTCGCCGGCGGAGGCGCGGCGGTCAACCGAACTCGGCCGGGGACCGCGGCCCGGGGACCGGGCGCCGCGGCGCTTCGGTCATGCGTTGGTCGAGGGCAATGACCGAGATGGCGATTGCGATCGCGCCGAAGGCGACTCCGAGCCCACTCGTGACGACAACCTTCACGTCGGTCCCCGAACTCAAGCCATGGATGGTGGCGATCGCGAACACGGGGTAGCTGGTGAGGTGCACACTCCGCCACACGCGGTAGGGCAGCCGGGCCTTCAGGAGCGACGTGAGCTCGATCGCGACCAGGAGGTACATGGCGATGATGCCCCAGCCGACCGCGATGGGATGCCAGGAACTCGTGAACGGGACCAACACATCGCGGACGCCGAACCCGATGAAGCTGTCGGAGAGCAGGGCAACGACGTGCACGGCAGTGAACACCACCGCGAGGGCGCCGAGAAAGCGATGCACGCCGAGCAGCCACCACAATGAGACCCGGCGCCGGAACACGCGTGTCGCGTAGAGCAACCCCCAGATCATCGATGCGACGAGCAGGGCCCAGGTGACGATGCCCGCGGCCCGCGCGACGTACCAGGTGAGGTGGCCGTTCAATGGGCTCCCTCGGTCGATCGATCGACGACGCCCCGAAGGGATCCGATCCCGAGCAGGCTGGCGTCGTCGCGGACGAGAATCGCACCGACACCGTGGCGGCGGGCCAGCGCGGGTGCGGCGTCGGGTCCGGCGAGGAAGACCGCGGTGGCCAAGGCCTCGGCCCACCACGCGTCGGCGGCCGTGACGGTGACACCCGCGAGGCCGCTCCGGGCGGGCACCCCGGTCCGGGGATCGATCACATGATGGCGACGATCGTGCTCAGGTCCCCACGCACGTCGGGTTCGCCAACTGGAGACGAGGGCCTCGTCGGCGAGCTCGACGATCCCGATCGCGCGGTCGGCGCGCAGCGGATGGTCGATGGTCACGGTCCACGGTCCGCCGCCGGGGGACGTCCCGGCGACGCGCAGATCGCCACCGACGTTGACGCACACGCCCGCCGCGCCCGCAGTCATGACCAGGTCGACGGCGAGATCCGCCGCGAGCCCCTTGCCGATTCCGCCCGGGTCGATCGCGACGCCACGCGGCAGGGTCACCGAGTTCTGACGCAGCACGATGTCGGCACAGCCGGGGGATGGACCAGTCGCTCGGATCTCAACCGTGGCGTCGCGGTCGAGTTCCGAGAACGGTCGGTCGTATCCCGCCGCGATCAGCGCCGGGAGCACGGTGGGGTCGAAGCGACCATCGGTGCGGTCCCAGGCCTCGATCGCGCGGGCAAGGAGCAACTCGGTGTCGCGGGAGATGGGGGTGGGATGGCCGGCATTGGCATTCGCTCGGCTCACTTCGGAGGCCGGCAGGAACCGGGACCACAGCTGCTCGAGCCCGATCAGTCGCGCGACGGCCGAATGACCGAGCAGCTCCGCGTGGTCGAGTTCGGGCGCCACGACGATCACATGGGCACGGGTGCCCATGACCTCGACGATGTGTTCAGCTTCCGCCACTGCTCGTGTTGCTCTGCGGGGGCGCGTATTGGTAGCCGGGGTCGTACTGCGGCGGGGGGTTGTAGCTGCCGGCGTACGGATCGGTCGGCGCCGTGTCGGGCGGGAGTTGCCTCCAGGTGTCCGAGCCGTCGGACTCGGGGGCTTGAGGAACCTGAGGGGCTCGAGGCGCCTGGGGAGCGGTGGTCTGGCCGATGTTGGAACTCGTGGCCACGTTTCGATGCTGGGTGCCGTCGGGCGCCGGGTTCGCCGCGGCCACGCCCGCCGTCAGCGCGACCAACGCGCTGACCGACGTTCCCGCCGCGATCCAGCGGCTCCGGTTCATGCGACTCTTGCGATTCGGCATGGGAGAGGTCATCGCAGACTCCCGCGGTAGGGACGAACTTCCCGGACCGACTGGCGCTCGACTCCTGATCGCGGTTGGGGGAGGGGTCGCTTTCGAGGGGTGCGCTCAGTCGGTCCGGGCATGAAGCCATTGTGGACAAGCGATCCTGTGATCGGTATGAGCAGTGGCAGGGAGTTTGCCGAGAATTGACCGTCGAAACGTCCCGCCCGCCGGTCCGAATCGGATATGGCGCACCCCGATCCGCGCGTGGGTGGTGGCTCGTGGACCAAACTGCGTCGCATGGAGGTCGAGGTCATCATCGAGATCCCGCGCGGCTCTCGCAACAAGTACGAGATGGACCACGACTCGGGCGCGATCTGGCTGGACCGGATGCTCTTCACCGCAACGCAGTACCCGGCCGACTACGGCTTCGTCCCCGACACGCTGGCCGAGGACGGGGATCCGCTGGACGTGTTGGTCCTGCTCGTCGAGCCGACCTTTCCGGGATGCCATATTCGCGTCCGGCCGGTCGGGGTGTTCTGGATGAGCGACGAAGCCGGGCCCGACGCCAAGGTGCTGTGTGTCCCCGCGCGCGATCCGCGGTCGTCTGCGGTCAAGGATCTCGAAGACCTCCCGCAGTTCTTGCTCGCCGAAATCGAGCACTTCTTCGCCGTGTACAAGGACGTCGAGCCCGGCAAATCTGTCGAGACGCGAGGCTGGGAGGGCGCGGGGGCGGCGGCCGATGCCGTGACCGACGCCCGAGAACGCTTCGCGGCCGTCGATCATGGGGCCTGATCCCGCCGACAATCCGTGGTGTCGAGGCCGGCCGGTTGCGGATAGGAATGAGAACGTGTTCTCATTGCGCGGTGACCGAACCCGAGCCACTTGACGGTGCGTTGGCGAAGAGTCAGGCCGCCCGTCGTCGACGGGTGATCGACGCCACCTTGGCACTCGCGGCCGGGGGCGGCTTCGACGGGGTGCAAATGCGCGATGTCGCAGCCGAAGCGGGCGTTGCGCTCGGCACTGTGTACCGCTATTTCGAGAGCAAAGAGCGGTTGCTGCTCGAAGCCAACGTCGAGCAGGTCGAGGCACTCCGCGAGCGACTCGCCGATCGTCCGCCGACGGGGACAACGCCCGCCGATCGCGTCGTCGACGTCCTGCGTCGGGCCAGCCGGACCCAAACCCGTCAACCCGAGGCGACCGCGGCAATGGTGCGTGCGTTGGGTTCGGCGCGGCCCGAGGTCTCGGATGCCGTGGAACGTGTGAGCTCGGCGATGACCGGGATCATCACTCGGGCGATGCACGAGGGGGATCCAAGTGACCGAGACCGCGCAGTCGCCCGGGTGCTGAGTCAGGTGTGGCTGTCGTCGCTGGTCGGATGGGTTGGTGGCGTCGACGGTCCCGAGGTCGTGGGCGATGATCTCGAACGCGCCGCGCGACTGTTGATCGAAGTTTCGAACGAAGACTGAGGGGAACCGAATGGAATGCAACTTCGCCGACATGTTCGAGGCGATCGTCGACATCGCTCCGGAGCGCACGGCGTGTGTCGTCGTGGGAGGGGAGCGACGCACGTTCGGGGAGCTCGAAGACCGAGTGAACCGGATGGCGCACCACCTGGCCGCCGCGGGCGTGCAGGCCGGTGATCACGTCGGCATCTACGCGTACAACGGTGTCGAGTGGGTCGAGTCCATGATGGCCCTCTACAAGATCCGCGCCGTGCCCGTGAACATCAACTACCGCTACGTCGAGAGCGAGTTGCAGTATCTCTGCACCAACGCCGATCTCGTCGCGATCGTTGCCCTCCAGGAGTTCGCGCCGCGACTCGCAGCGATTCGCGCCGACCTGCCGAAATTGAAGCATGTGGTGATCGCTGCTGATTCCTCGGGCGCGTCGACCGAGGGACTGGACTTCGTCGACTACGAGGAGGCCATCGCGGCGGCGTCGCCGGAGCGCGACTTCGAGTCCCGGTCCGGCGACGACCTGCACATCATCTACACCGGCGGAACGACCGGGATGCCCAAGGGTGTGATGTGGCGCCAGGAAGACATCTTCTACGCACTCTGTGGCGGCATCGACGCAATGTCGAACACGAAGATCGAGAACCCCGCAGTGCTGTCCGAGAAGGTTGCGGGCGGAGCGGGACCGACCGTGAACTTCGCGATTGCGCCGATGATGCACGGTGCCGGTCAGGTCACGATGATCCGGTGTCTGATCCACGGCGACACCGGGGTGATCACGCCGAAGTTCGATGCGGAGCAGACGTGGCGCGTGATTGAGCAGGAGAAGGTGAACGTGCTCGGGATCACCGGTGATGCGATGGCTCGCCCGCTCGCCGACAAGCTCGAAGAGATCGTCGACGACGTCGACCTGTCGTCGTTGTTCTCGATCGGTTCGAGTGCTGCGATCTTCAGCCAGTCGATCAAGGATCAGCTGATGGAGCGCCTGCCGAACATCGTGGTCGTCGACTCCGTGGGCGCGACCGAGACCGGGATGAACGGCATCAAGATCGCGGTGAAGGGCGAGATTCCGAAGGGTGGCCCGGCGACGGTGCAGCCCTCGCTCGATTCGATCGTGGTCGACGAGCAGTACGTGCCCATCGTCCCGGGCTCCGGTGAGATCGGTCGAATCGCTCGTACCGGCAATATCCCCCTCGGCTACTACAACGACCCGGAGCGCAGCGCGCAGGTGTTCTTCGAACATGGGGGCAAGCGCTATTCGATCCCGGGTGACTTCGCGACGATCGAGGCCGATGGTCAGGTGACGCTGCTCGGCCGCGGCTCGATCATGATCAACACCGGTGGTGAGAAGGTCTTTCCCGAAGAAGTCGAGGGCGTGCTGAAGTCACACCCCGCGGTGTTCGACTGTCTCGTCGTCGGGGTGCCCGACGAGCGGTGGGGCGAACGGGTCACGGCCGTCGTCCAGGCCCGGCCGGGCACGGCCCCGACCGCCGAGGAACTCGACGCCCACTGTCGGAAGCACATTGCCGCGTACAAGGCGCCGAAGCAGGTGTTCCTGACGGATCAGATCCAACGGGCGCCGACGGGCAAGCCCGACTACCCGTGGGCGAAGGAGTACGCGCTGGCCCGCGTCGACGCTTAGCGTCGCGGTATGGATGATCAGGACTTTGTCGCTGCCGGTCTGCTCGACGCCGGGTCACCCGAGGCCGAGGCTCGGCGTGCACTCCTGAACCATTTCGTAGAACTGGGACTCTCGATCGAGGCGATGCAACACGCGGCGGCGATCGGCTCGCTGCATGCTGCCGGTTCGGACGCCGCGATCCGGCCGGGACCCCCGGTTTCGATTCACGAGGTCGCGGAGTCGGCCGGCCTGACGGTCGACATGGTGCGGCGGGTCATGACCGCGGCGGGTCTCGTGGTCAGCGACGACGACTTTCGCTCGGCGGACCGCGAGACGTTCACGATCTTCGCGCTGGGCGCCGCGCTGCTCGGTGACGAGGCGACGTTGCGCTTCACCCGCGCCTTGGGCGCCGCCCTCGGGCAGGTTGCGGAAGCCGCGATCTCCTCGTTTCTCGTCGAGGTCGAAGCGCCGATCGTCCAGGATCGGCCCGATGAGTTGACCCTCGCCCGGGCGACCGAGAACGCGGTGGCCTCGCTGATCGCGGTGCCGGACGTCATGGACGGGCTGTTCCGACTCCACGTGGTCGAGGCGATCCGCCGGCAGCGGGCGTCGAACGCCGGGAGTGCCGGTCCGGGGATGTTCCGGCTGGCGGTCGGTTTCGTCGACTTGGTGGGATTCACCCCACTGTCGCGCAACCTCACACCCGCGCAGTTGGCCGAACTCGTCGAGAGCTTCGAGATGAATGCCAATGAGATCGTGGCACTGGCCGGCGGCCGGGTCGTCAAACACATTGGCGACGAGGTCATGTTCAGCGCGGTCGATGCCGCGTCCGCCGCCCGGATCGCCCGGTCACTGGTCCAGCGCTTCACGGAGCATCACGGTGTGGCGCCGCACGCCGGAATCGCCTACGGGGCCGTGCTGGGGAGGGGTGGGGATTTCTACGGTCCGGTGGTGAACCTCGCGTCGCGTATCACCGATATCGCCGTGCCCGACGAGATCCTGGTGACCGAG
>JAENVU010000108.1 GCA_016650415.1 Acidimicrobiia bacterium | reverse complement strand
GTGCACCCCTGAGCGGTAGACGCCGACCGCGCGATTCCACACCGGTTCGACGTCGACAGTCGCAGGCTCCTCGCTGCCGCGCGCCATCACCGACTCGAGGTCCGCGGGCACCGGGCACACGCGTACGACGTGCGCGTCCACCAACCGCTTGACGGCCGTGTGCGGTCTGATCACCACCTGATCATCGACACCGATCCGCCGCCCCACCACCGCCGAAAGTCCCTGGCTCGATTGGTGGCGGCGACGGTGCCGCGACGAGAAGCGCCCGCGGCGCCGCGGTCGTCAGCGCGAGGCGTAGACGGCGTCGATCAGGGTGCGGTTGCAGGTGCTCTGCCAGCGGGGGATGACGTGGTTCATCACATACCCGAACGCGATCCCGGCATCGGGGTCGGCGAAGCCCAACGAACCACCCGTGCCGAAATGACCGAACGCCCGCGCGTTCGGACCGAACGGCCGACGGGGGGTGGTGGGCTTGAACCCCAGGCCGAACGTGACCTCTTCCCCGAGCGTCGGACAGAAGCCCTCCGACTGCGGACGGGTCGCCTCGGCCAGCAGCTCCGGCGACAGCAGCCGATCGGGCTCCAACAACGCGGCATAGATCCGGGCGACGCCCGTCGCCGTGCCGTGTCCGTTCGTCGCGGGGATCTCGGCGCGTCGCCACTCCGGCGAGTTCACCACCCCCGCAGAGCAGTACCCCGGCGGATTGAAGTAACTCATGAACGTCATCCGGGCGTCGCCCTCGAACGAGAACGGGTCCGGGTAGTCACCCGGCTGGTCCCAGAGCAGCTCGGCACAACGATGCTGCTCCGCGTCGGGAACGCCGAACCAGACATCGGCGCCGAGTGGTTCGGCAACCGCGCGCAGGTGCGCACCCGGTCGGGTACCCGTCACCCGTCGAGTGATCTCACCGATCAGGTGACCGTACGTATTCGTGTGGTAGCTGTGTCGGGTTCCCGGCTCCCACCAGGCCGGCGTCGCCGCGAGCGCGGCGGTCATCCGATCCCAGGACCACAGGTCCTCGTTTGTCAGCCGTTCACTGATGGCGGGGACCCCGGCGCGATGACACAGCGCGTGCCGCACCGTCGCGTGGTCCTTTCCACCGGTCGCGAACTCGGGCCACACGGATGCGATCGGATCGTCGAGTCCGATACGTCCGGCGTCGATCAATCGCAACAACGAGATCGCAACGAGGGCCTTCCCCACCGAGTAGAAGTCGACGATGGTGTCGGCCGTCCAGGGCCGGGTGCGCGCGTCGTCGGCCCAGCCACCGACGAGATCGACGACGACTTCACCGTGCTGCATGACACAGACCGCACCGCCGACCTCCCCTCGTTCGGCAAAGTTCGCGGCAAACGCCGAACGCACGGGCTCGAATCCCGGCCGGCAGAACCCGGAGAGAGGGACTGACATACGGCCAGCCTGCCACCTCTCGGTCTGAGGTTGGCAAACGCTGAGCAAACTGCGCGCTCAGACCGTTCCCCCCACGAACCACCGTCTCTACGCTGCGTCGATGCGGCGCATCACCACCCCGTACGGCGCGCTCGCCCTGACCGCCGTCCCCACACTGGGGCTGGTGCTGTTCGACCCGCGCCCGGGTGCGATCGCGGTCATCGGGGGAATCGGGCTCTCGACGCTCGGCCTGATCCGGTTTCGTGACCTCGAGCGCGCCGGTCGAACCGTCCCGACTCTCGCGGTCTGGATCGCGGGCCTGGTCGTGATCGGCGCGGCCGTCATCGTCGCGCCGCGGAGCTCCGGTGACGTCTGGTCGTACGTGATGTACGGCCGGATCGCCTCCATCCACCACGCCAACCCCTGGGTCGTCGTGCCCGCGCACTTCCATCACGACCGCTTCCTCCGACTGGTGTCACGCGGGTGGCGCCACACGACATCGATCTACGGACCGGGGTTCGTGGCCATCGCCGCGGTACTGACCAAGATCGCGGGGTCCTCGGCCTTCGCGGCCCGGACCCTGATGAAGTCGGTCTTCGCGCTCGCAACGGTGGCCGCGGGCCTGCTCGTGACGCGTCGAACCCGCAGCGCGGCCGCGACCGCGATTGTGCTGCTGCATCCGGCCATCGTCGTCAGCGGCATAGCGGGCGGCCACAACGACATTCTCGTCGGCCTCGCCGTCCTCGGTGCGGTGATGCTCGCGATCGACGACCGCCCGGTCGCGGCCGGCGTGGTCGCCGCGCTCGGGGCATCGGTGAAGTTCACCGGCGGAATCGCGATCCTCGTCATCGCGGTGTGGGCGATCACCGTCCACGGCCCGAAATGGGCGCTGCGGTTCGCCACCACTGCCGGCGGCGGGCTCGCGCTGGCCTACCTCCCCATCGGTATGAGCGGCCTCTCCGCGGTTCGCCAGAACGACGACTTCCTCTCCCGGGCGTCGCCATGGCAGATCCCGCGCCTGCTCCTCGGCACCGACCCGACCCACCGCATCATCGATCTCGGGCTCTCGCGCACTCTCGTGCCGACGCTGGTCACCATCGGCACGTTGGTGACCGGCGCGCTCATCGTGTGGGTCGCGATCCGCTTCCGCAATCACCTGACCCCGACGGCCGGAATCATCGCCGCCATGTTGGTCTTCGTCGTCTTCGCGCCCTACGCGCTCCCGTGGTACGAGATCTGGGTCATTCCCGTCGTCGCCCTGGCGCCCTGCACGTCGCTCGGCCGCCTTGCGATCGTCCAAGCCGCGACCATCGTGCTGGTGTACGAGTTGAAGTTCCAGCACGTGCCACCGGCCATCACCACCCTCGTGTGGTGGGCGACCCTCGCGGTCGCGGCCACGTGGGGGGTGATGCTCATACGCCGGATCCGGGCGGCCGGCCCCCTGGTCACACCGAACTCGGCCAGTCAGCTGAGCGCGTTCGCTACTCCTCCGGCGGCACGCTGATACTCCGACCGACGTCGAGGGCCGAGACGCCGTCGGGACCGACCACTTCCACGATCGGTTCCGGACGGTCGTCGAACTCGGTGCGGAGGGCCCGGCTCATCGTCGCGTGCATTTCGTAGAGCGCGGTGATGTAGGTCAGTTCGAGGATCTCTTCATCCGAGAGGTGCACCTTGAGCGCGGCGAAGACATCATCGGCGACGCGGCCGCCGTCGAACGCGAGTGCGTCGGTGTAGGCGAGGACCGCCCGTTCGACCGGTGAGAAGCAGTCCGCGACCGACCATGCCGGAATGGCCGCGATCTTCTCCTCACTGATTCCGATCGCCCGACACGACTTGCAGTGTTGGGAAAAGACGAACTGACTCCCCCGCGCCCACCCGACCCGAGTCTGACCCAGCTCACGTAGCATGGGGTCGAGCAGACGCTTCGGACTCTGGTACAGACCGAACCCGTCGACGCAGTGCTGGAGGACGTCGGGCACCAACGCGAACACCGGCCACCAGTCGCCGGTCGTGCCCGTGGCGGTGCCCGGATCACTCACCGGATCACGATCCGGCCCGAAGAGCAGGTCGTACATGATCGTCACGATCGGCGCGTTGGACTCGTCTCGTGGCACCTGGCGCAATCGGGGCATGACAGTGGTCTCCTTGCTCATCGGGTTGGTGATCGGGTCGATGGGGCGCGGCCGAGTTCGGAGGTCTGGTGCCCGGACGCTCGTCGGCCGAAGCGAGCGAGCAGGAGCAGGTCGTAGGTGGCCTTGCCGAGACCGGCGATGATCAGCGGCCATCCGAACGTACTGGCCTTGAGCAACGCGCCGGCGAGGAGCGGCGTGGTGGCCGACGCGAGGCTGCGCGGCACGTTGGTCACGCTCGCCGCGGCCGCGCGCTCCTCGGGCGTCACCACCGCCATGACCAGGGCCTGGCGCGCGGGTACGTCCATCTGCGAGAACAGCGATCGGACGAGCAGACACCCGATGGCGAGCCCGGCCGTCGGGGCGAAGGCCGCCAGCGCAAGGAACAGGTTGGCCGGAAGGTGGGTGAACACCATCGTGCGCACCAGACCGATCCGTTGCGACAACGGACCGGCGAGGAGCTGCGAGAACGCGCTCAGCAGGCTCACGGCAAAGAAGATCTCCGCGGTGTCGGTGGTGGAGAGGTCGAACCGCAGGTGCAACCACAACACGAGGAGCGACTGGACGACGAACCCGCCGGAGGCGGCATCGATACAGAAGAGCGCCGCGAGTTCGAACACCGTCCGACGCGACTGCGCGAGCGGTTTGCGCTCGACCTGCACGACATCGGTCGCCGCGTGTTCCTGCCGCAGCCCGCGGTAGATGAAGAAGATGACGACGGCGACCACGACGTACAGCGAGAAGCTGGCACGCAGCGTGTCGATCTTCGAGATATCGGCCCACTTGGCGATGGATTCGGGGAGGCCGGAGGCCAGGGCACCGAACGCCCCGGCAAACGCGCCGCCCAGGTTGTAGACCGCGTAGAGACGCGGACGGTCCAGGTCTTCGACGTGACCGGCCAGGAACGCTTGTTCTGTCGGCAGGAACACGCTGACATCGCCGGCCGACGGATTCAGGGTCCCGAGCACCGAGACGACGATCAGGGCCCAGAACGCGGTGACCGCGAGGAATCCGATGCCCGTCGCGATCATCAGCAGGCTGGCGCCGAGGAGCAACACGCGCAGCTCGCGGCGGTGCGCGACGAGCCCGACCCCCAGGGTCAGTGCGGCCGAACCCAACAGCGTTCCCGTGACGATCGCGCCGATCTGGAGCGGCGAGTAGCCGAGCGCCGTCAGGTAGACCGCGAGGAAGACGCTGACGAAGCCGTCGGCAAAGCCCCGCAACGCGCGGGCGATCACCACCCGCGGGACGTCGACGGTCGCGGAGTTCGGGAGGAGACGCCGAAGCCAGCTCACGCGGTGAGCACGTCCAGGATCTCGT
>JAENVU010000107.1 GCA_016650415.1 Acidimicrobiia bacterium | reverse complement strand
CTTGCGACCTTGCGGTCGACAAGGGAGCGTGAAACGTTCCGAGCGACGAGCCCAGCATCCCGCCAGTGCGCCTACCCCGCACCGAACCGAGCAGTGGTGGCACAACCAGCGGCTCGTCCAGATCCTCGCCCTCGTGGCGATCGCCTGGGGCGGTGCCTATCTGACCTGGCGGTTGGGATGGTCCCGGGCCGGAGTTCCCTCCGTCCTGTTCGCGGCATTGTTCGCCGCCGAAGCGTTCGGCTGGCTGAGTTTCGTGCTCTATGCGTACCTGGGCTGGCGGGTGCAACCCAGCATTCGACCGCCGCTTCCCGATTCGCTGCCGTCGATCGATGTCTTCGTCTGCACCTACGACGAATCGGTCACGGTGCTCGAACGCACGTTGCTGGGGTGTCGGGCGCTGCCGATTCCGCACACCACCTACCTCCTGGACGACGGCCGCCGGCCGGAGATGGCCGCCTTGGCCGCTCGGCTCGGCGCCGAATACATCACGCGAGAGGACAACGACCACGCGAAGGCCGGCAACATCAACCACGCGCTGAGTGTCACCTCGGGTGATCTGATCTTCTTCCTCGACGCCGATCACGTCCCACTCCCGTACGCGCTCGATGCCCTCGTCGGATACTTCTCGGATCCGAACGTTGCCCTGGTCCAGACACCCCACGATTTCTCCAACCGGGATTCGGTCCAACACACGGGCGAACAGCGTCATGAACAGAGCCTGTTCTACGACGTCATCGCACCCAACAAGGACCGGCAGAACGCGATGTTCTGGTGCGGGTCCGCAACGCTGATCCGACGCAGCGCCCTCGGCGAGACCGGCGGCGTGCTCACCGCCACCGTGGCCGAGGATTTCCACACCACCATCGCCATGCACGCACGCGGCTGGCGGACCAGGTACCACAACGAAACCTTGGTGCAAGCGCTCGCGCCCCACAATCTCGCGGGCTTCATCCTGCAACGCGCCCGATGGGCCCGGGGCAATCTCGCGGTCTTCCGAACCCGTGAGAACCCACTGGTGTGTCGCGGCCTCACGGCCAGTCAACGGTTGAGCTACACCGCGTCGCTCCTCAACTACTTCGACGGCCTCCAACGACTCGCGTTGCTCGGCGTCTTGAGCTGGACGCTCGCGACCGGCCAACTCCCGATGCATGCCGACCTCCTGCCCCTCCTCGCCCTCTGGCTCCCGTTCGCGATCCTCGCCTTCGCCGGAACCAATGCGTTGAGCCGCGGTTGTCTCGGACCGTTCGACTCCACCCGATACGGGCTCCTCACGATGGGCCTCCAGATTCGGGCACTGGTCGCCCTGTTCGTCCGCTCGGCCGGCGCGTTCAAGGTCACTCCGAAGGACCACCCGACCGACATCGCCGACTTCTCGGTGTTGCGAATGCTCGGCCTCCTGACCGCGACCACCCTCACCCTGGCCGTCGTCTGGCTCCTCCGGGTCGCAACCCTCGTCGGCGTCGTCCACCTGCCTCCCATCACCGCATTCCCGTCGGCCGTCGTCGTGACCCTCGGAGCATGGGAACTCGTCTTCATGGGCATCACGATTCGAGCCGTAGTGCGCCGACGCCAGGTCCGCGAAGATTTCCGGTTCCCGGTCGAGCTCGAAGGTCGGATCGACGGCACCGAGACGACCATCTCGCTCCTCGACCTCTCGCCCGAGGGTCTGGCCTTCACGAGTCCGGTTGAACTCCCGGTCGGTCTGCGACTCGTGGTCCTCACCCGAATGCTCGATGCCAGTGGGACCCGCCGCGAGGCGCGAATCCCGGTGATCACCCGCACGGCGAGCCGCATGACCGACGGCCGGACGCGGGTTGGAGCCCAGACCGTCGACCTCACATCCTCGGCGCGCGAACTCGTCATCGAGTACTGCTACATCGCGCAGCCCGCCCGGCAACGAGACGCCACGTGGGCCACGCGGGGCCGAGATGACGAGGGCACCGATGTGGTTCCCGCCGGGTTCGACTCGGGCTCGACATCCAGCACCCTCGCAACCGTTCCCGCACCGTGACGACCTTCCACCATTAGGGTTTTGCCGATGAACGCGGGAGTACAGGACGGCGAGCCCGATGAACCGGCGGTGGGCTGGCTGCGCGGCGTGATCGTCGACGCACTCGACGTCGAACGCCTCGCGGCGTTCTGGCAACACGTACTCGGCGTCGGCGTCGCCGAACGGGTGCCGGGCTGGCTCCAACTCAAGTTCGGCGCCGAGGGTTCCCTCATCGCGTTTCAACCGGCCGACCCGATCGCGCACGCACCGGGCCGACTCCGGATCGATATCGAGGTCGAGGACCTCGAAGCCGCCACCACGCGCATCGTCGCGCTCGGCGGCGCATTGAAGGAGATCGTTCGATTCCGCCCGGGTGAGGAGCACCGGGTGATGACCGACCCCGAGGGCAACGAGTTCAGCATCGTCTCACCCTTCCCACCGGGGTTGACGGTGCGATGACCGACACGTCGATGCTCGACATCGCGCTTCGGGAACGCACCCCGTTGACGTCAGAAGAAGGCGACGTCTTCGTGCGCGCCGCCATCGGTGGGATCTCGGTCCCCGGCTACCCCACCGAACTGCAATGGACAGTGCTCACCCAGGTCGCGCTTCATCTGTTCGGGATCACCATGGATCGCGACTCCGTCGTGCCCTTGGAAGCCGCCGAGGTGGCCGAACTCGTCACCGACCCGGCGACTCGTCGACGCATCGTGCAGTCGATCGTCACCCTCGAGTTGCTCGAGGATCCGATCCGACCGG
>JAENVU010000106.1 GCA_016650415.1 Acidimicrobiia bacterium | reverse complement strand
CTGGGTCGGTCGGGAACTCTCGATCGGCGACGACGTCGTCATCCGCATCAGCGACAACGCGACCCGCTGCGTCATGACCACCCTCGCCCAGGGCGAACTCCAACGCGATCGTGGGGTGCTGCAAGCGTTGGCGACGAACAACCAGCAAGAGTTCGGCGGCCTGGGCACCTCGGCCTGTCTCGGCGTCTACGCCGAAGTGGTCACGCCCGGCTCGGTCCGGCGCGGCGATGGAGTGCGAGCGGTCGGCTGATCAGCCCGACCAGGCCTCCAACAGCGCCGCGGTCGTGGTGAGTGTGGCGACCAGGGCCAAGGTGTTAGCGATCACGGCCGCCGCATACTCGGCCGGAACCCCGGCCACCGCGTCGGTCGGCATCACGAACTGATATCCCCGGTTCACCGCATCGAACGCAAAGTTGGTCATCCCGATGTTCACGGAGACACCGACGCCGACGATCGTGGTCACCCCGAGATTCCGAAGCATCGGGTCGAGCTGGGTCCCGGTCATCGGTCCGAGCCCGTGATGCCGGGCGAGGACGACGTCACGCGGGTCGTTGCCGATCGCCGCCGGGACCTGCACCGCCTCCGATCCGGGCGACAACCGCAGCGGCGCCTTCTGCACGCCGGCGAACAGCCGGGCGTTGCGATTTGCGCCGACGAGGTCGTCCCTGGTCTCGGCCGTGCAATGGAACACCGGAACCCCGAGTTCGCGAGCGCGGGCGGCCAGGGCGGCGCAGTGTTCGATCAGGCCAATCTCCGCAACCGCGGCCGCGAGCTCCGGGAGCACCGACGGAGTACCCACCACACCGTTCTGCACTTCCTGGAGCACGAGCGCGGTACGACTCGGTGCAACGAGCGACGTCAGGTCGAGGGCCATCGTCACTCCTCTGCGAACTGCAGCTCGGCGTCATTCATCAGTACCGCTTTCACGACCTTGCCCGTCGCGTTCCGTGGCAGCGGCTCACGACGGACCTCCCAGATCGACGGCACCTTGAAGTACGCGAGCGTCTCTCCACAGAACGCGGCAAGTTCGGTCGGATCCAGCTCGACTCCGAGGAGCGGAACCACCACGGCCTTGACCTCGTGGCCGAGGGCTTCGTGATCGACCGGGATCACGGCCACCTCGCCGACCCCCGGGTGGGCCTCGAGCCGGTTCTCGATCTCGATCGGGTAGACGTTCTCACCGCCACGCAGGATCAAATCCCGCTTTCGGGTCGCGAGGTAGAGACGACCTCCCTCCATCCGACCGATGTCCCCCGTCCGGAGCCACCCTCCGGCCGAGATCGTCGCGGCCGTCTCCTCCGGGCGACGCCAATACCCCGGCATCACCATCGGACCGCGCAGGAAGATCTCGCCGTCCTCGCCGTCGGGCAACGCGTCGCCGTCCTCATCGCGGATCTCGATCTCGATCGTGGGCAACGGCCGGCCGGCGGCGTCCGGAAACGCGACCAACTCCTCGCCGGCGTTGATCGTCGCCAATGCCGCGCATTCGGTCTGGCCGTAGCCGACCCCCATCACGCCGCGCAGGTTCGGGATCGCAGTTCGCGCCTTCTCCAAGAGTGCCGGCGAGAAGGCGGATCCACCCCCACCGCCGTTGCGCAAACCCGAGAGGTCGTACTCGCTCAACCGCGGATGGCTGACCACGCGGTGCAACATGGTGACCGTGTAGGACCAGCCCGTGATTCCTTCGTTCTGGATCAACTCCATCACGAGTTCCTCGTCGAAACGACCCATGGTCCACACCGAGCGAATACCACTGAGCATGAACGCGATCGCGCCCATGTGCAGACCACTGACATGGAACAGCGGATACGTCACCAGCTGACACACCGGCGGCGCATCCGGCGGACCGGGGTTCAACATCGCCATCCGAGCGCCGTGGAAGAACGACATGCCGACCGCCCCGATCACGTTCCGGTGGGTGTTGACCGCACCCTTCGGTCGCCCGGTCGTTCCGCTCGTGTACAGGATCAACGCCGGGTCGTCCTCGGCAATGGGTTGACTCGGGAGTTCGGCGTCGGGGTGCGCGTGCCAGATCCGATCGAAGTCGTCCTCGATCACGATCGTCGGGACTCCGGGGTCTTCCCCACCCAGGCGCTCCAGCCGTTTCCGGTCGGCGACCAGCACCTTCGGATCACAATCCGAAATCCCGTACCGGATCTCGTCACCGACCCACCATCCGTTCAGACCGACGGCGATGGCCCCGAGACTCACCGTGGCCCAGAAGGTCACGATCCACTCGGGACAGTTCGCGGCCAGGATCGCGACCCGGTCGCCGGGAACTACGCCGTAGTCCTCCCGGAGCACCTTCGCGACCGACGCGACCGCGCGGAGATGCTCGGCGTGAGTGATGACTCGCCGCTGCTCCCGATCGGCGAAGATCACATACTCTCGGTCGCCGAAGGCCGTCGACGCCTCGAGCGCGGCGCGCAACGACGGCAGCCGACCGGCGAAGACCGTCATCGTCTCACCGCCGACGACCTCGGAACCGACCTCGAAGAACCCACCCGGGCCGATGAGTTGCGCCTCGAGTTCGGTCATGCCCGCAGGGATTCCGTCGACCACCGTCATAGCGTCGGAGGCTAGTGGTGCCGATCCGCGCACCGAAGATCGCGACGGGTCGGTCGGAAGACGTCGTCGATGCTCGTCAAAGTGCACGTTGGTCCACGATCGAGAATGGGGGCTGGATCATCGGCCTCGGATGAGGCACAATGGATCCGCCCCGGGAGCAGGCCGCGGGCCCCCTGCCCGGCCCGCTGGCTGCTCCGGGGCCTTTTCGCCCCGACATGAGCTCGGCGAATCGCACTTCAACCCCGACGCCGATCGTGCCGATACACCAGGCATGGCGACTCGTCGACCGTCTCCCTCCGCCCTGTTGGTCCTCGGACTGGTCTGCGCGGTCTCCGCAGCCGCGTGTTTCGCATTCTCGACCACGTTGAAGGACCAGAAGCGGGTCGACGCGGAGGCGTACCAACTCGCG
>JAENVU010000105.1 GCA_016650415.1 Acidimicrobiia bacterium | reverse complement strand
CACCGAAGGTCTGATCCTGGACCCGGTGTACTCGGGGAAGGCGGCGGCCGCGATGTTCACCGCGGTACGCGACGGCCGGATCTCGAATGGTGACACCGTCGTGTTCTGGGCGACGGGTGGGACTCCCGCCTTGTTCGCTCAGCAGTACCAAACGGTGTTGACCGGGCCGTGAACGAGAACGAGCGGACCCCGGAGGGCCCGCTCACTCTTCAGATTTCCCTGCCGGATGGACTCAGGCGTCGCCACGCACCTTGTACGCGACCGCTGCGCCGAGCGCCAACACGACAATGAGCAGGAGCAACTTCTTCATGGGAATCCCTTTCCGCCTGAGGGTGACGTCAGGACACTAGCCCTGCCAGGATGCGCCCGGAGGTGAACGAGGTCTGGTGGCCTCCCTCGTCTTCAAAACGAGTGGGACGGGTGATCCTCGTCCGGTGGGTTCGATTCCTGCCACCTCCGCCACCACACGCCGATCCAGGACGCGTCAGGGATCGATCCAGCCGCTCGCGGCGACATCCCCGGTCACCCGGGTGACGACGTCATCCGCGCGCTGCCATACGAACACCTCTCCGTCGACCCGGGACACGAGGAATCGCTCACCGGAAGAATCGACCGCGATGCGCGACGCACGGCCTCCGACCTCGAAGAGCACGTCACCCTCACCGGCGGTACTGCCGAGGTCCGGGAGGGCGATCTCCCGGACCTCGGTGTTCCCGCCCGATCGCACCAACACCGCGAGGTGCGTGTCGTCGATGAAGCTCGCCCACTCCCATGCCCCGTAGTCGCCGAGGGGGATCACCGTGGTCTGCGCCGATGGGACCGCCGGCCAGAGCCGACCGACGTAGAACCGCGAACCGTCACCCTTGTGGTCGACGAGGTACAGCAGCGACTTCCCGTCGGGCGACCAGTCGATCGGGTGCACCCCGACCACGTTGTCGGAGGCCTCGCGGGGACTGTCGGCCAACGGATTCGTTCGCGAGTTGGCTCCCGTTCTGAGATCGGTGAATCCGAGCGTGACACCGTCGCAACGGACCTCGTACGCGACGAGACCTTGGGAGCTCACTGCGGGGAACCGGCCGTTCGAGAACACCGATCGGGCGCCGTCAGAAACTCTGAACCGCTCGACGACTGGCGCGGTACCCGTGACGCATCCGCCCGAGGTGTGCGCGTCGACGAAGAGGGCAGATCCGCCGGGGCTCCCCGAGACCGTGCTCGCGTCGTTCGTGGGACCCAACCTGCGGACGACCTCGCCGGACTCACTGAGCAGGTCGAGCCGCGCGTCGGACCGCACGACCGCGATCTCGGGTTGGGTCGGCGCGGGGTCCGGGACCCAGGCTGCTGCGACGATCCCGTCTCGGATCTTGGTCGGCCCCGTGTCCCCTCGACTCCAGCGGTACAGGACATCGCGATAGGCACCCCCTGGCAGCTGTTTTGTCGGCGAAGTCATGACGAAATGCCGCCCGGACGTGTCGCTCCGCACCATATGGATTGCATGTGTCCAGCGGAACAGCGTCCGGAGGACCGACCCATCCGGACGAAGGACCACTGCGTTCTCCGCGTACCGCTTCGTTGCCCCGGAAGCGACCGAGGCCACCGGCTCGTGCGAGCTTCCGAGGAAGCCTTGAAACTCCGCGCCCGCCGGTGCCGCGCACAGGCACCATGCGTCATCCATCGACGCGGCACGTGCGGGTTCGATCAGGTAGGGACGGACCTTGTCGCGTGCCCAGTTGAAGCCCAACAATCTCTCGTCGGTCGACCATCCCAGGCCCCACAGCAGCAGTTCGCCCCGATCACTCTGACCCGGTGCAATCTCGCGCAGGACCTTCGAAGCCGGCGCAGCGCCGATCACAAGGGCGCCCGGCGCAGAGAATCGGCAGTTCTCGTAGTCACGCGAGAACGCGACGACCCCGTCGCCGCTCACCGCCGTCGTCCTACCGTGGCCTACGGCCTGAGGCGCACCACCGTCCAGCGGAACCCGAAACACAGTTTCGATGCCACTCGTCACGCATCCTTCGGGCGGCGGGGCAACCGACGTGTAGTAGATCTCCGACCCGTCGGGCGAGACCGAGAGCTCCGGGTCACCCCTGAAGGTGCCCACGTTCCGAGCGAGCGTACGGATCAACTCACCACTCCGTGAATCCAAGACCACGAGGCGACCCTGGCCATCTACTGCGACGATCTGGCCGGGTACCGATCCCTCCACGCCAGAAACGGAGTCCGACGGGTCCCGAACCGCGACCGCGACCAAACCAAGCAGCGCGCCAATGACCACAACAGCAGTTGCTGACTGGAGCATCAGGACCAATCGCGAGTGTTCCGCGGAACGTCGCGGTCGCGCGATCCGGGATTCGAGACGGTCGAACGCATCCGCGCCCGCACGTGTCTCAGCGGCCGCAGCCTGCAGCGCGTCGCGGAGACGCTCCTCATTCATGCGTCCTCCCCCAGTGCGCGACTCAGCGCGGTCATACCTCGCGACGAGTGGGACTTGACCGACCCGGCCGAGATCCCGAGCGTCGCCGCGATGTCCGCTTCGGAGAGATCCGCGTAGTACCGCAGGAGGAGACACTCGCGTTGGCGGCGGGGAAGTTGCCGCAACGCATCGACCACCGCGGCGTGCTCCGACCGCGTCGCGGCAACCTCCTCCGCGGGCGCGGCCGCGCGAGT
>JAENVU010000104.1 GCA_016650415.1 Acidimicrobiia bacterium | reverse complement strand
TAGAGCGCCGGCGAGTCGTAGAGCCAGACCCGTTCGTATCCGAGCGACTCCGCCAGCTGCGCGTGCGCGACGACATCCGGCCCGGGAGGGAACGCGCACGAGATCTGCATCGGCGACGTCATCAGATTCGGTCCTCGCTCGGGTTCACAGCTCTCCAAAGAGGTCGGGGCGGCGATGGTTGCCGCTCGGCAGGGTCGCACGGATCTTGGCTTGGGCGTCGAGGTCGACGTCCGCAGTGATGAAACAGTCGCGGTCGGGCGCGGTGGCGAGCACGATGCCCCACGGGTCGATGATCATCGACCGGCCGTGCCAGTGCAGCTTCTCGGTGGAACTTCCGCGCTGATTCGGGGCGATCACGAACACCTGGTTCTCGATCGCGCGGGCCCGCAGCAGCGGCTCCCAGTGGTCCTTGCCCGTCGCCGCGGTGAACGCCGACGGCAACACCACCGTGTTCGCACCGCCGGCCAGCTGCGCCCGGAACAACTCGGGAAACCTCAGGTCGTAACACGTCGCCATACCGATCCGCAGCGGCCCCGCATCCGCCACCACGATGTCGGTCCCCGCGGTGATCGTGGCCGACTCGCGGTGGACGGCGCCCGGGACGTCGACATCGAACAAGTGGATCTTGCGGTAGGTGGCGACCACCTCGCCCTGCTCGTCGATGAGGGCCGATGCGTTGTGGAGGTGCTCCCCACCGCGTGCACTCCGCTCGACGATGCTTCCCGCGAGCAGCGTGATCCCGTGATGGCTCGCCTGCTTGCGCGCCCACGCGATCGTCGGTCCGTCCAGCGGCTCGGCGCCGTCGCGGAGCTCGCGCGCGCTCCCCCAGCAGTTGAACAGTTCCGGCAGCGCGACGAGCGTGGCTCCCGAGGCGGCGGCGCCGGCGATCAGGTCACCGGCGAGCGCGAGATTCCGGTCCTTGTCCGGCGTCGAACACATCTGGATCGCGGCCACTCGCATGAGCCCTGACCCTATCGGCCGACTCGATCGTCAGGTGCGAGCACCGGGCGGCCGGATCAGCCGGGCGGCGCGAGACACGCCTGACCACCACAGGTGTCCACGAGCACGCCCCCGTTTTGCAGGAAGTCCGACTTCTGCTGTTGCGCGGCCGGGGTACGCCGCGGGAACTCATGGGGGTCGCTGCCGAACTCGGGCTCGGTCGGCGCGACGTTGCCGAGCGGCGGGTGCGGGTTGCCGCTGTCCCAGTAGACGATCGCCGAACCGTTCCAGGGGAGGAACGAGATCGGGGTGATCCCCCAGAACGGGACGACGTCGGGACTGCGACCGGCCGCCAGTCCCGGCAGCAGGATGCGGGCACCGACCGTGCGCGCCGCGACCTCGGCCGTGACGTTCGCGACCTGGTGATCGCCGAAGGCAACGTCGTAGAGCACGGAGTGGCGCGGGGTTCCCGGATACGGGTGGTCGGTGAGGTGCTCCGCGTAGCCATTGGCTTCGGCCCGATCCCACAGCATCTGCACGACCGAGAACCACAAGACCCGGTCGAGTTCGTTCGGGTACGCCGGGTTGAGGATCTGCTTGTACGTCTCGAAGTCCGAGCTGCGCTGCAGGAGTGTCGAATAGTTCATCCCGGGCACGCCGAGCACCGCGCGCGTGAAGTCGGTCGCGACGGCGGTCAGCGCGCCGCCGAGGATGCCGCCCTGGCTGTTGCCGTCGTAGAAGACGCTGCCGTCGAGCACCGGCGTCGCGCTGGCGCCCAAGCGGAAGGCGGCGTTCGCCGCGAATCCGTTCGGATCCTTCACGAGTCGCGCGAGGAACAGCTGGTTCAGGAAACCTTGTTGCGTGCGATCGGCGACCTTCGGAAAGTTGGAGACATCCTGCAGCGTTTGGACCGCGACACTGATGTCTTCGTCGGCAAAGCCACTCCACTTGGTCGCGCAGTAGACCATGCGATGGTCATCGGCCATCGTGCGCACGTTGCCCGCGTTGACCTCACCCTGACTGCCGAGCAGACCGTGGCCGTAGATCGCGCCGCGACCGCGCGTGACCGGATCGTTCCCATCGACGCTGATCGACCTCGGGATGTTGCAGATGAACTGCGCCTCGAGATTGCCGTTTCGAATCGGGAGCGCATCGACGCCGGCTCCCGGCGCGTACTTGAACCGGTTACCGGGTGAACCATCGCCGGTGAGGTAGTTGGGCACGGTGAAGGTGCCGGTGACCCGACGGAAGATGCGGTCGTCGACGTTGTCAGCCACGGATGCGACGTTGAATGTCGGCGCCGCACCGTTCAGCGAGGCGAAGGCGTCGTCGCGGATGTGCAACAACCGGCCGGCAAGGTTCTGCTCACTCGCGACGGTGAAGTCCCACGCGAGGTCGAGGTTCCCCCGCGCGATGCCGAACGTCTCGAGATCGTGAAGCACCGATTCCATGTGCGGGCGCCGCGCTTCGATGGCAGGAGTAAACGTCGGGATGTTGTCCCGGTACAACGCGAAGCCACGCGTGGTCGGCAGGCGCGAGCCGTCGGCAGTTCGCAGGTCCCGCATCGCGACGATGAACCGGTGCCCCTCCGGGAGGTTCTTCGCGACGCGCACGATCAGTGCCGGTTCGTTCGCGGGATCCGCCTGGGAGTCCAACTCCGACCAGACCGGCCACCGTTCGCCGGTAGCGGCGTCGATGAGCACAATCGGCTGGTCGGCCTGAAGAGAGCGGCCGATATCGGTGATGGGCGCAGCACCGGTGACGGCGAGATCGACTCCGGGCGCGTACGTCACGATCATCGCGCCCGGGCTGAAGCCGTCGTTGCGGTTCCATTCCGTGGGATCAATGGCGACACCGCTGGAGTTCACCGGCATCGACGACGCCGTGAAGTGCACGCGCCGGCCCGTCGCACTCGACGGATCGGCAACCGTGAAGAAGTCGTTCGGGAACGGCATCAGGCACTTCTTCGTCGCGATCGGATCGCACCGACCGGCCGTGCCCACGGCAACGTCGGGTTCCCAGGAGATGCTCGCCCATCCGCTCTCGCGCTCGTCGCCATGGGTTCGGTACGCGCGGGCCCGGATCGTCACGAGTCCGGGAGTGAGATCGGCCGCATGCAGCGCGACGGTGCCACCCGTCCCATCGCGCGTGATGCGGCTACTGCTGAGGGTCGTGCTCGATGTCGGCTCCGGCCAACCGGTGATGATCGAAATCTTGAGGGTGGCGGGATCGAGGTCCGCGTCGAGCCGTACGTCGACGTTGACATCGCCCGACGCGGGCGCCTGACTCGCGTTCAGCGGAGCGGTGATGTGAACCCCCGACGGCTCCGCCGGCCCGTGCCCGGGAAAGTAGATCCCCGGAACGCGACAGCCCGCCAGGACCGTCGCGCCCGCGATCGCCACGATCGACCAACGCCGTGAGCTACCCATCTGCACTCGCCTCCCCAGGAAGAGCGCGCAGCGTAGAGCGCGCGGAGTGTGGCCGCCACCGGCCGTTCGACTCACCCTCCGTGGACCGCCGGCACCTCCCCTCCTCACGTTTGGCGGAAAACGAGGCGCTCGGGCCACTCACGCGCCAAACGGTGGGATGTGGGGTGGGGTCAGGCGGTGCGTTCGGCGTGGCGAACGAGCGAGGCCGAGATGTCGGACAGTACGAACCGAATGAGTCGGCGCATCAGCGCGCCGGTCCCGGGATACTTCCGGTCGAACTCGCTGTGCCACGAGATCCGGGTGCCGGTGCCCTCGGGGGTCAACCTGACATCCGACCGGTAGTTGCGGATCGGCAGGCCCGAGCGCAACTCGTACGCAAAGTGGCGGGGCGGGTCGAAGGCGACGACCTCCTCCCGACTCGACCCTCCCGATCGTGTGAACTTTCGGACCGCGCCGACACCGTCGGGCTCGGGACTGCCCTCGCGTTCGAGAACCGTGCGACTCAGCTTCGTCCACTGACTCCACGACGACGCGTCGGCCAGCCAGCGCCAGACCATTTCGGGCGCCGCGGTCGTGACTCGCTCGAGATCCACCACGTAGGTACCCATCGCCGAAACCTACCGACCGCGCCAGACCGGCGTGCGCCCGTCGCGCGCGGCCTGCATCCCTTCGGCTGCGTCCTCGGTCGCCGCGACCACTCGCCGCATCGATTCGCCGAACCGCAGGGCGTCTTCCCACGGCAGTTGGGGGCCGCGCGCCGCCATCTCCTTGGTCGCTCGTTGCGCGAGCGGGGCACGCGCCACGAGCCGCGCCGCGAGTTGCCGGGCCTCGGCCATCAAGTCGTCGCGGGGCACCACCCGCCACACCAGTCCGATGTCCTTGGCCGCAGACGCGTCGATCCGATCACCGGTCAGCAACAACTCCATCGCGTTCGACCACCCCACCCGACCGGGCAACCGCATCGCGCCCACGATGGTGGGGACCCCCAACCCCACTTCGGGGAACCCGAACTCCGCGTCGTCCGCCGCCAGCACGAAGTCGCAGCGCAACACCGATGTGAGTCCGTACCCGAGGCAATAGCCGGGCACTGCCGCGATGGTCGGCTTCCAGATCTCCATGCCGCTCTCGAACGAGTTGACCGTCGGGATCTCCCAGAACGTGCCGGACCACTCCCCGACCGATCCGCGGCCGTCCTTCAGGTCGGCGCCCACACAGAAGGCGCGACCCGCGCCGGTCACGATGCCGACCCAGGCCTCCTCATCGGCCCGGAACCGCTCCCAGGCCGCGTTGAGATCCTGCCGAAGTTCCCCGTTGATGGCATTCAGCGCCTGCGGCCGGTTGTAGGTGATCGTGGCCACATGGTCCACGCAGTCGTAGAGCACGGTGTCGGTCATGACCCGCAGCATCCCACTGCGCCCGACGGCTGCGCTCGTTCTCAGACGAGCGCGAGATTGCGTGGCCGCGCGAACCGAGAACGCGCGACCCGGTCGAGGCCGTCGATCGCCGCGGTGAGATGCGGAACCAGGCCGGACGCCAAGCATTCGTGACCCGCCGCGTTGGGGTGGAAACGGTCGGCGGTGAAGAACTCCTCGCCGCGCGCGCGAAAGGCTTGGTTGACGGCCGGAGACGCTCCGACGTAGACCGCGCGCGCGGCTGGGTACACGGCTCGAGCCTTGCGGCGCTCGTAGGCGGCGCCCCGCATGGCGAGCATCATCTTGAGTGCGGTCGGTACCCGCGGCACGACCGAGAGGTCGATGAGACCACAGACCAGGGTGGCAATCCCCGCCCGATCGAGCGCGCCGACCACCGTGCGGACATCACGTTCGAACTGCGCGAGCGGGGTGGAGTGGATGGCGTCGTTCGCGCCGATCGACACCACGGCGATATCGGGCGCCGCGTCGAGCGCCGCCGGGAGCTGGTGCATGAACACGTCGCCGATGCGGGAACCGCCGACGGCATACCGCGTGAGGTGCACCCGTGTGCGCAGTTGGCGCGCGGCGTGGGCGACGAACACCTCGCTCGCGTGGTCGAGTCCGGGCCCGGTCAATGTGCTGTCGCCGAGGACCGCGACCTGGATCGGCTCGGTTCCCCGACCGGTGCCGGGCTCGCGATCCGAGCCGCCGTAGGAACCGGTGAGGTCGAGATCGTCGAACTGCGGGAGCGGCGCGTGCGCGGCGCGATGAACTTGTGCCCACAGGCCTCCGACCAAAGCCGGAACCGTTGCGATCGCCGCCCCCCTGGCTCGCATAGAACCACTGATCGTGACGATGTCACCACGCAGAGTCAATAGGCCGCTCGGC
>JAENVU010000103.1 GCA_016650415.1 Acidimicrobiia bacterium | reverse complement strand
TTCGGGTACGCCGGTGACGAGCGCGACGCCCTGGAGAAGCTCCAGTACGACTTCTTCTATCTGCAACGCCAGACCCTCGGTCTCGACGTACGCATCGTGGCCCGGACGCTGCGCGACGTCGTGGGATCGGGCGGACGATGACGACGCAGCCGCCGCTCGGACGAGCGCTTGCCTGGTCGACCGTCGCATCGGGCCTGTCTCGCGTGATCGGAGCCGTAGGTGGCGTCTTCGCCGCGCATGCGTTGAACCCGGCGGGCCGAGGGGACCTCGCGGTCCTCGTCGTCCTGAGTGCGATCGGCTCGATCGTGAGCGCCGCCGGTCTGCAGTTCTGGATCACTCGCGAGGTGGCCCGCACCGGATCGGTGGCGGTCGGGGCGGCCGTCGCGCTGCGCCACTCCTTGATCGTCGCCGGCGGGTTCGTCGCGCTCGCCGTGGTCGCGGGGCCGTTCCTCGTGGGTCCGGTGTTGCCGTTGAACGCGTACGTCGCGACCGTCGCCAGCGCCGCGACGGGATCCATGGCGCTGGCAGCACTCGCGCTCCCCAACGGCACTCGCTCCATGGGCGTGTTCGCCATCGCAATGACCACGAGTTCCGCCGCGTATGCCATCGGAGTCGGAGCGCTGCTCGTTCTCGGCACCGGCGACGTCGCGGCGATCCTCTGGTGCGGTGCGCTCGGGAACCTCGTCAGCATTGCCGTGGTGCTCCGGTGGTTCCGGCTCCGTACCGAGCCCCGGGACATCTCCCGCCGAGAGCGGGCGGCGGAATGGCGGCGGGGATTGCGGTTCGGGCTTCCGGGCGGGATCGGCGAACTCGTCTTGTTCGGCATGCTCCGCGTCGACCTGCTCGTGCTCGCTGCGTTGCGGCCGGCGGCCGAGGTCGGTGCGTATGCCATTGCCACCTCCCTCACGGAGATGCTCTGGATCATCGCCGACGCCAGCGCCCACGTGGCCCTGCCGACCGCCGCCGATACGAATGGGCAGCACGCGGGAACGCCGCTCACGGCCATGTTCCGAGTCGCGATGGCGGTCGGGGTGCTGTCGGCCGTGGTCCTGAGTCTCTTCGCCCGACCGATCATCGACCGGTTGTTCGGTCCCGGCTACGCCGAGGGAGCCGCGGCGGTTCCGTATCTCGCGCTGGCTGCGATCCTGGGCGGGGGCTGGAAGATCCTCTCCGCCGAGGTCATGGCCGGTCACGGAACCCGCGCCCGGCTCACCAGCGCCGGTGCGGGAATCGTGGTGATGATCACTGCGGACTTCGTGCTGATTCCGAGCCACGGGGTTCGGGGTGCCGGCATGGCCGCCGCCCTCGGGTACTTCGCCGCCGCCGCCCTCATGGTCGGAGTCTGGAGTCAGACCACCGGTCGATCCGGGCGCGAACTGCTCGGCCTGCGCCGCAACGATCTCGCCGGCCTCGCCCTTCGCCACGGTCCCGAGGGAGCACGGACATGACCAACGCCGTCACGCCCTTCACCTTGGTGGTCGTCGTCTACCACCGCTCCGAGCCGTTGCGACGGTTGCTGGGCAGTGCGCTCGCAGGCTGCACTGCGAACCGACCCCGGGTCATCGTGGTCAATCTCGAAGATGACCCCGCGGTACGGGCCGTCGCCGAGGAGTTCGACGCGGACATCGTCACCGCGCCCGACCAGGGCTACGCGGCCGCAGTGAACCGCGGCGCGCAGGAAGTGACCGATGCGATCACGATCTTCTCCTGCGACGACCTCGAGGTCGACATGGGCTCCCTCCGCCGCCTGGCCGACACCATCGCCTCCGGAGCGGCCGACGTCGCGGCGCCGCGGATCGTCGACCTCGACGGCGGCGATGAGGCCACGGTCCGCGCCCTCCCGACGCCGTGGCGACTCCTGCTCGAGTGGGCCGTGACGAGCGACCGGCCGCGACCGGGTGCTCAACGCATCCAGAAGTGGCGCCGGCCCACCACGACGGAGTCGGTGGATGCCTTCGACGCCGCGCTCGTCGCGGTGCGCACCCAGATCCTCCGGGACGTGCCGCTCGCCGAGGACTACTTCCTGTACTGGGAGGAGATCGACTGGTGCTGGCGCCTGCGCAGCGCCGGGTACCGTTCGGTGCTCGTCCCGGCTGCGGTCGTCCGTCACGCCGGTGGACGCGACGACGTTCGGGCGGACAAGCAACGTCTCCTCGCGCGAAACGCCGTTCGTTGCGTCGCCCGCACCCAAGGTCGGTGGGCGGCCTTGACCGCCTGGCCCATCATCGTGGCGTGGCAGCTCCGCCTGCTCGTCGTCGACTCCCTCCGCGCGACGGTCGGGAAGAGCGACCGGGTTCCGGCCCGGGCCGCAGGCGTCGTGGCCGCCGTCGGCGCATGGAGGGAAATCCGATGAGCGCGGTGGTGATCGATTGGCTCGGCCGAGGAGGTATCGCCCAGACGACTCCGGCCTGGGTCGCGGCGCTGCGCCAGGCCGGGCACACCACGACCGTCGTGACCCGCGGGGGTCGCGAACTCGGCGAGTGCGTCGCGCCGCCCGAGGCCGTCCATCCGATTCTGACGCACCGGCGCCTCGCCGCCCTCGCCGCCCGCATCATCGAGGAGGAGCGTCCCGACCTCGTCGTGATCCAGAACTACGTACTCCCGCCGCTCGAGACTGCACTGGACCGCACGCTCGCACGCACCGGAACACGGTCCGTCGTGGTCGTCCACGATCACCGTCTCCACTCGCCCCTCGCGGGGACTCGCGCCGGTCTGCGCCGACGGCTGCGCCGCGCCGAGACCATCGTCACCCACAGCCAATTCGTTGCCGATGCCGTGCGGCGTTTCAGCGGCCGCGAGGACATCCTGTCGATCCCGCTCCCGTTGCCGCTGGAGCTGAAGGCGACCACCGCTGGGCATTCCGTGCTGCCCGACAGCGACGACTCCACGGCCCTGTTGTTCGGGATCGTCAAGCGTCGCTACAAGGGCATCGATGTCGTACAGGAACTCGCCGCGACCGGCATCGACGGCTGGCGCCTCGCCGCGGCCGGTGTCGGCGCACCGACCGACTCGCCGGGCCTGGTCGGCGTCGACGCCTTCATCCCCGGACCGGATCTGATCGCCACCATCGGAGCCTCGGAGGCCGTGATCCTGCCGTACCGAATCGCCAGTCAGAGCGCCGCGGTGGTCCTCGCGCAGTCCCAGGGCACGCTTCCGATTGCCACCGCGGTCGGAGGCATCCCGGAACAGATCACCGCGGGGGTCGACGGTTGCCTGGTGTCTCCGACCGCTTCGATCCGCGACTGGCGCCGGGCCATCGAATCCGTCGCCGACCTCGGGCCCGATGCCGCGAATGCGGCGCGGGAACGGGTGGGTGCCGCCGACCGCGCGTTCTATGACTCGATCCATGCCCTCGTCTGACCCCACCGACCGCGATCCGGTCGTTTCCCTCTTCGCGACGATGCGCGACGAGCCACGAGGGCGCGTCGACGCGCTCCTCGACTCGCTCGCGGCCCAGGACTTCGCCGGCGAGCTCGAGCTGGTCATCGCGGTGCCGCCCGCCGACGTTGCATCGGTCACGGCGTCGACCGCACGGTGGGCTCGCGGCCGGGTCTGCGTGATCGAGAACCCTTCGGGGCTCCGGAGTCAGGGTTTGAACCGAGCCCTCGACCATTCCCGCGGCACCTATGCCGTGCGGGTCGACGCGCGATCTCGACCAACACCGGACCATGTCCGCCGCTGTGTCGCACGCCTCCAGACCGAACCCGCGGTGGGCGTCGTCGGTGGCGTCCAGGGTGTCGCTCCCATTGAGGGAGCGGCTCCGATGGCCGACGGAATCGGCCGGGCACTGAACAACCGCTGGCTCCTCGGAAATGCGGCCTACCGCGATCCGGCCGCGTCGGGCGCGGTCGACACCGTGTACCTCGGTGCCTTCCGTACCGCCGAGGCGACCCGGCTCCGTTACGACGAGGATCTCACGGCGAACGAGGACTACGACCTCTGCCAGCGCTATCGCGCGCTCGGCTCGACCGTCTGGCTCGAACGGGGACTCACCGTTGCCTACGAACCGCGAACGCGGCTCGACGACCTCTTCGGCCAGTACCACGCGTTCGGACGATCGAAGGTCGCGTACTGGCAGCGATCCGGCCGCGGGCCGGCGGGCCGACAACAGCTCGCGATCGGGGTCGGGGTGCTCGCGGTTGCCGCAGCGGCCGCCGCGGCCCGGAAGCCGCGACGACTCACGCTCGGCGCGACCGCGGTCGTCGCGATCTACGCCACCACCGATCTTCTGTCCGATCGGCGAACGGGACGGAGATCGGTACCGATGCGGACTCGCGCCGCGAGCATCTGCGCTCATTGCGCGATTCAGACCGGCTGGCTGTCGGGAATCGTCGTCGAGGCCGCGGCGGCCCGGCGACGCCGCCGCGTCAGGTGATGTCCAACATCCGCTGCAATGCGATCCGGGCGTTCTCGGTGGTCACCGGGTCGACCGTGATCTGGTTGACCACCTCGCCCGCGACCAGATTCTCCAGGCACCACGCCAAATGCGGCGCGTCGATCCGGAACATCGTCGAGCACGGGCACACGAGCGGGTCGAGTGACACGACCGTCTTGTCCGGGTTGTCGACCGCCAGCCGTTGC